>JAJLKS010000504.1:0-2347 GCA_033838765.1 Alphaproteobacteria bacterium | reverse complement strand
AGCCGCGCCTCGGCGAGGATATCGGCCGGTTCCGGCCGCCGCATGAAGTCGATATGGAGGCTCGTGGTGACGGCAAGCGCCACCGGCCCGATATGGGCGAGGACAACGGCATACATGGCGTAGTCAGCGAGAGCCATCATGGCCGGACCCGAAATCGTGCCGCCGGGCCTCAGGTTCCTCTCCGAAAAGCCGAGCCGGAGCCGCGCAAAACCGGGCCCCACGGCCTCGATCCGCGTCGTAGAGGCGCCCATGCGCATTTCCGGGAATTCCCGGTCCATGAAGGCATCGAGCTCCGCGACACTCATCACCGGCTTCAGTTCACCCACCTGCCCCTCCATTTCGGTGTTTTGCCGCTTTTCCCCCAAAGCGGCGTGGCGACAAAAAGCCCCTGACGGGGTAAAACGCCGCTCTTGCGGAAAGGGGACCCCCGATGACGATATTGCGCACGGAACGGCTGATCCTGCGGCCCTGGAGGGAGGACGATTTCGAGCCCTTCGCCGCCATGTCGGCGGACCCGAAGGTGATGGAGCATTTCCCCTCGACGCTCGACCGGGCAGACTCCGACAAGGTTGCCTCGATCCTGAAATCCGACCTCGAGATCATGGGCTATGGCTTCTGGGCCATCGAAGTGCCGGGCGAGGCACCCTTCATCGGCTTTGCGGGCATCCGCCCCGTGACCTTCGAGGCGCATTTCGTCCCGCCCCCTCCCGCACAGATAGTCGAAATCGGTTGGCGGCTCGCGCCTGCGCATTGGGGCAAGGGCTATGCGACGGAGGCGGCCCGCGCGGCGCTCGAACATGGCTTCGGCGCGCTCGGCCTTGCCGAAATCGTCGCCTTCACGACGACCACCAATATCCGCTCGCAGGCTGTGATGCAGCGCCTCGGCATGACGCGGGACGAGGCGGAGGATTTCGATCATCCGGCGCTTCCCGAGGGACACCGGCTGAGGCGGCATGTGCTTTACCGGCTGCGGGCGGAAGATTGCGGAAGAATAAAATAGTACCGTCATTGCCGGGCTTGACCCGGCAATCCAGAGCAGCAACCACTGAGTGCGCGGCTCCTGGACCCCCGGGTCAAGCCCGGGGGGTGACGAATTAGGTTAGCCAGAGTTCACCACCTGACTCCCCCACTCCCACCCGCTATGCTGACCCAAAAGAAACAAGGGAGTGCGCCATGAGCGAGGCAGCGGCGAAAGCGGCGGAGGCGGAACCCGTCCTGTTGCGCGAGGATGAGGGCGGCATTGCGCGCCTCACCATGAACCGGCCGAAACAGCGCAACAGCCTGTCGGAAGAATTGATGCGCGCCATGACCGCCGAGTTCGAGGCGATTGCAACGGACGCATCCGTGCGCGTGGTGGTGCTGGGCGGCGCGGGCCCTGCCTTCTGCGCCGGACATGACCTGAAGGAACTGACCGCCGCGCGCTCGGGAGAGGATCGCGGCCGCGCCTTCTTCGCGCGGACCATGCAGCTTTGCAGCACGCTGATGCAAGCGATCGTGAACTGCCCGAAGCCCGTCATCGCCCGCGTGCACGGCATCGCGACGGCGGCGGGCTGCCAGCTTGTCGCAAGCTGCGACCTCGCCATCGCCGTGGAGGAAGCGAGGTTCGCGACGCCCGGCGTCAATATCGGCCTCTTCTGCTCGACGCCGATGGTCGCCCTGTCGAGGAACGTGAGCCGCAAGCACGCCATGGAAATGCTGCTGACAGGCGAGATGATTTCGGCCGCGCGCGCAAGCGAGATGGGCCTCGTCAACCGCGTGGTGGCGGGAGATGCGCTCGATGCGGAAGTGAACGCGCTCGCAGATCTCATCGCGTCCAAATCCGCGCTTACCGTTTCCATAGGGAAGAAGGCCTTTTACGAGCAGCTGGAAAAGCCGCTGGCCGACGCCTATGCCTATGCAAGCGAGGTAATGGTGAAGAACATGCTCGCCCGCGACGCGGAAGAAGGCATCGGCGCCTTCATCGAGAAACGCGATCCGAAATGGGAGGACCGTTGAACACCATGAGCGAGATCGAGGACATCCTGCGCAACACGAAGGTGATCGCCCTTGTCGGCGCGAGCGCGAACCCCGCGCGCGACAGCCATGAAGTGATGCGCTTCCTGCAATCGAAAGGCTACCGCGTGATCCCCGTCAATCCGGGCCTTGCAGGCAAGGAACTGAACGGCGAGAAAGTCCATGCGTCACTTCGCGACATTCCGGAGAAGGTCGACATGGTCGACGTTTTCCGCAATTCGGAAGCGGCCGGCCCGGTGGCCGACGAGGCTGTCGAGATCGGCGCAAAATATGTCTGGATGCAGCTCGGCGTCGTCAACGAAGCCGCAGCAGAGCGCGCCCGCGCCGCGGGCCT
>JAJLKS010000503.1:0-3230 GCA_033838765.1 Alphaproteobacteria bacterium | reverse complement strand
GCCTCGGCATCGGCCGCTCGACGCTCTACCGCAAGGTACGCGATCTGGGCCTTGAGGTGCGCGAAGGCTGAAGAAGATCATCACCCCGCTTTGGGGCGCTGAGGGGACGAGCGGTGCGGGAGCAATCCCGCACCGCTTTTGTTTTTTGCCCCGGTCGCACTGCGAACACGCGTCGCGCAGCGCCGCCGGAATGGACGAGGACTAGGCGCCGAGCCCGCGCAATATCGCCGACACGATCGCCACCTCGCGCGGCTCGCCCGACAGCTTGTCCCTCCCCGCGAGCAGATTGCCCTCGATCCGCATGGAGACATATCCATGCACCATCGACCAGAGCGCGATAGCGCGTGTATGCGGATCGAAATCCGCCCTTGCGCCTGCGGACAGCTCGCCGATCAATCGGTCGTAGATGCCATCCATGGCCGTGGCGAGCGCAGGATCCTTTCCATCGAGCGCATCCCAGCGCCAGATGAGCCTGTAGCGATTGGGCGCAGCAAGCCCGAAGCGCAGCATGGCCTGAGCGAATACACGCAAGCGCGCTTCGAGTTCGGGCCCTGCGCCTCCGAGCTTCCTGTCGATATCGGTTCTGAGGCCCGCGAATATCTCCGCGGCAAGCGCCGTCAGAAGCGCGCGCCTGTCCCGGAAATGGTTTGCGGGCGCCGCATGCGTTACGCCCGCTCGCCGGGCAACGGCCCTGATCGTGACGGCTTCGATGCCATCCTCATCGAGCAGCGCAAGCGCGGCTGTCACCAGCGCCTCGCGCAGATTGCCGTGGTGATAACTGTCCTTCGGCTTCGCCTCCCGCTTGATCCGAGGCCCCGACGATCTTGACATTGTCTATATACCCTCATATTGACACCGTCAATATATAGAAGCCGGCTCCACCCGCAAAGGAGATATGCTCATGCCCGCCCGCCTGCTGATGACACTTGGATTGCTCGTACCCGCGCTGCTGATCCCATTTCTCGAGGTGAACCACACGCATGTCTTCAATGCGGACTGGCCGCAACACGCCCGCTTTCACAACGTCTGGCAACTGCTGACCAATACGGGCCTTGCGGTGCTGTGCCTGTGGCTCGTCTGGGCGCGCCAGCAGATCGCGCTCGCCGCGGCGATCGGCGGCTGGATCATGGGCATGGTCGTTGCCGCCCATGCAATGGGTCCGCTTTACGATGGCTATGTGACCTATGAAGGGGGCAGCACTCTTGCGGCCTTTGGCTTGCCTTTCGGCGTCGTTGTACCGCTTGCATCGGTCGCAATGTTCGCGCTGGCACTCTTTCTTGCCCGGCGCGCGCGCGCAGCATAGGTTGAACGCGTTTCGGGCGAGGGACGGCAAGCGCGATGGCAAAACTGCAAATATTCGGCCCCGACATCTGGATAGCTGACGGTCCTGCCGTTACCGGCATCGCAGGTTTCCGCTTCCCGACGCGCATGGCGGTGATCCGTCTTGCCGATGGCGGGCTCTTGATCTGGTCGCCCGTTGCCCTCTCCCCGGCAATGAAGGCTGAAGTGGAAGCGCTGGGCCCGGTCCACCATATCGTCGCGCCGAACAGCCTCCATTACATGGCTCTGCCCGAATGGCAGCACGCCTTCCCGGCCGCAAAAACCCATGTGGCACCAGGCCTCTCCTCGGCGGCACCCGATATTGTCGTTGACGCCGAGCTTGGCGACGCACCGCCCGTGGATTGGGCGGGGGACATGGATCAGGCCATCATCCGCGGCAACACGATCACGACGGAGGTCGTCTTCTTTCACGAGAAGAGCAGCACCGCGATCTTCACCGACCTCTTGCAGCAATTTCCGGACGGCTGGTTCAGGGGTTGGCGCGCGCTGGTCGCAAAGCTCGACCTGATGCGCGAAGCGGAGCCTGCTGTACCTCGAAAGTTCCGCCTCGCCTTCCGCGACCGCGCCGCGGCGCGCGAAGGCATTGCGCACATCCTTTCATGGCCCGCTGAAAAGGTACTTATGGCGCATGGCACGCCGGTCATGGATGACGGGCGCGCTTTTCTCGAACGTGCTTTCCGCTGGCTGACACGTTAGCGGCCGAGTCTGGTTTCGATAAGCTGCTTCAGTTCGGATAGCTCCGTCCGCATCGCACGAACATCCGCCGCCGTCGCCACTCGCTCCGCATGGGCGCGCCGCTCGATTTCGGCGCGCTCCTCGCGGGCCCGTTCCTCGCGCTCGTCCTGCGCACGGTTGTGCTCCTCCTCATGCAGTGCCTGCATCGAATTGACGATGATGGCGATGAAGAGATTGAGCACCATGAAGCTCGTCAGCACGATGAAGGGTACGAAGAATATCCACGCATAGGGATAGATCTCCATCACCGGCCGCACGATGCCCATGGACCAGCTTTCGAGCGTCATGATCTGGAAGAGCGAATACATCGATCCGCCGATCGTGCCGAACCAGTCGGGGAAGCTCGCGCCGAAGAGTTTGGTCGAAAGCACGGCGCCGACATAGAAGACGAGGAAAAGCACCGCGATGATCGAGCCCATGCCGGGCAGCGCGCCGATCAGCGAGGCGACAACCTTGCGCAGCGACGGTACGACAGAAAGCAGCCTGAGCACGCGCAGGATTCGCAACGCGCGCAGCACCGAGAGCGGCCCTGCAGCCGGCACCAGCGCGATCGCAACAATCAGGAAATCGAATACATTCCAACCGTCGCGGAAGAAGCGCAGCCTGTAGGCGAGCATCTTCAGGACAAGCTCGACCACGAAGATCGACAGCGCGATACGGTCGATCGCGATGAGGACCGGCCCGGCCGCTTCCATTGCCGCCGCCGAGGTTTCGAGGCCAAGCGTCACCGCATTCACCAGAATGACGGCGGTGACGAAATGCTGAAAGACCGGCGCCTCGACAAACGCCGTCAGACGGCCCTGGAACGAGACGGGAGAACGATCGGCAGCGGTCATGGAGCGGCGGCCCTTAATGGCGGAGACTGACTTTCGAGATATGCGAGCGCCGCTGCCGATGCAAGCGGCAGCCATCAATCCAGCAGATATTTCACCATGCGGATATGCGGCGGTACGCCATGCGACGCCGCGATCTTCGGAACGGATGTTTCGGCAAGCCTCTCGAGCCCCATACGCTCGTAGAACCGCACCGCCGGGTTCACCGCCGCGACATCGAGATGAAGCGAGACGCAGCCGGCCCTGCGCGCCCGGTCGAAACAATCATTGAGAAGCTTTTCGCCGATCCCCTGGCCGCGGGCCTGGGGATGGGCCGACAGG
>JAJLKS010000502.1:0-5625 GCA_033838765.1 Alphaproteobacteria bacterium | reverse complement strand
AATTCGCAGATGCGTTGCGCCGCCGCTTCGCTTGCGTCCGGCCCGGCATAGGGCGACAGCGCCGCCCGCGCGGCCTTCCAGTCGCGCGCGCCGATTGCAGCCCGCGCGGCGAGAATATGGCTCTCGATATGATCGGGATTGCGCGCCGCAAGGCCCGCCGCCCGCGCCGCCCGGTCATAGCCTGTTTCGCCTTCGATCAGATCGAGCCAGACATCGGCGAGGTCGGGATGCGGCTCGGCCTTCCAGGCCTCCTCGATCAGTTTTGCGCCCTTGCGGGATTTGCCCGTTGCAGCAAGAAGCCGCGCGGCAAGCGCCACGACGGGCGCGAAATGCGGCTCGAGCGAAACGGCTTCCGCTGCAAGTTTCGCCGCTTCGTTGAGCGCCGCCTCGCGCGCCTCGCCCGCCTGCATCCGCGCGGCCTCTTCCGCCGTCATCGCCTTTGCCGCAAGCAGCACCGCGCGGCGGCGGCGCGCATCGTTGCGCGGGATGAGTTTCGCGCCGACGGTCCGGTCGAGCGTTTTCAATGCGCCGTCCCAGTCCTCTTCCGCCGCCTCGATCTCGAACACGGCCTGCGCCGCCCAGGGCGTCTGCGGCCGAAGCTCGAAGGCGCGCCTTGCATGTGCGAGCGCCATGTCGCGGTCGCCCGCACGCCGTGCCTGGATGAAAAGACCGCGAAGTCCCAGAAACTCCGTTTCCGGAGCGCCGAGCATCTGTTCGAAATATTTCGTCGCGCCCGCTTCATCGCCTTCAAGCTGCGCCGCCTGCGCGGCGAGCAGAAGCGTCAGCGGCGGCGCATCGAGAAGCCTGTGCGCCTGCGCGGCATAGCGCTTCGCATCGCCTGCATCGCCGGCGGCCACTGCCACCATGCCGCGCGACAGCGCGAGAAAGCCTTTTTGCTGACGGCGCTTTTCGAGAAAGGCCGAAACGCTTGCAGGTGTTTCGATGAAGCTCACCACGATCCGGTAGACGAGAAGGGTGAGAAAAGCCGCCAGCGCCATCGCCGCCACGCCGATCACGAAACTCGTGCGGATCTCGTAGCCGCGCCAATGCATGACGAGCTCGCCGGGATTGTCCGCAAGCCAGATCGCGATGCCGCTGAGAACGGCGACGATGAGAAACGTGTAAAGCGCACGCAGCATGTCAGCCCCTCGCCGCCGCAAGCTCGCCCGCAAGCCGCGCGCTCAATTCGCGCACGAGGCGGTCCGTTTCGAGCCGCGCCTTGGCATCGGCGATCCAGGACGCCGCCGCTTCCGCCGCAGGACCGGAAAGCATGTCCGCCTCCGTCACCGCGCCGCCGAGATCCTGCACCTTCAACCGCTCTTCCATGCGCGCGACGACCGCTTCCGTCGTCTCGCCTGAAATTTCGCCCGTGCGGCGGATCGTCACCAGCGATTTCGCATTGGAAACGAAGCGCGACCAGATGCCGTCTTCGCTGGCGCGCCGTTCAGCATCGAAGATTGACTGCGCAAGCGATGGAAAGCGCGCTTCGAGGGCTGCCCGCGTCGGCACGCCTACTGTTGCGGCTTCGGCAAGCGCGGCAAGCTCCGGCTCGTCGGGGAGGAACTGGCGCATCGCGCCAAGCTCCGTTTCGAATGTCCCCGCACTTTCCGCGGCCCGCGCCAGATTGGCGAGCGCAAGGCCAAGTGCGGCCCGCGCCGCGGCATCGGGATCTTCCGCTTCTTCTTCGAGCGCGGCGACGCGCGCTTCCATCTTTTCCACTTCCGGCAGCAGCGCCGCAAGGCGGATGTCGAGCGCCTTGACCAGCGCATCGACGCCTTCGACCCGGGCGCCCAGACCTTCGGGAGGCATGCGGGTCTCAAGCGCCGAAAGCGCCTGCTGCAACGCGGCGACGCTTTCGCGCGTATCGCCGAGCACCGATTTCAGATCATTCACCTCGCCGCCGACAGTGCCGATGCGCTCGTTCATCGCCGCGGCGCTGTCCGGCGCCTCGGCAAGCGCGGCAAGATTGCCATCGAGCGTATCGAGACGGGAGGTGAGCGCGGCAAGCCCGGCGCCCGTATCGCGGCCCGTCTGCGCGGCCGTTTCCTCAAGTGCCGCAATCCGGTCGTCGAGCGCGGCAACGCGCGGATCGTCCTGATCGCCGAAGCTGATGCCGCCCGCGGCAAAGAGCGCGGCAATCGCAAGCGCCGCGCCGCCAAGTCCCGCCGCACCGGCGACAAGAATGCCGGAGCCCGCGCGCGAATGCGCTGCGGCGGCGGTCTTCGCGCGATCGTCGCCTTTCGCTGATTTTTCCTCGTCCGCCACTTCCTCGGCCACGCCGTCGAGCACCGGCGCCTCCTTGCTCCGGTTCTGCGGACGGCTGTCGCGCGCGCCGGCTTCCGGTTTCAGATATTCGGCCTCGCCCGGTTCGGGTGAGGTGCCGTTTTCATTGTCCGATGTACTCATCGCAAGGCCTTCCGGGGGTGGGTCCGCCGCTTCGCCTCACTATAAAGAAGGCGGCGCGCCGGGTCAGGCTGAACTTCCGGGAAAAATCAGGCGGAAATAAGCGCCGTGAGAGATTTGAGCGTCGGTTCCGCCGCGACATGGACCGCGCCGAAGGCAAGACCCGCAATCTCGCCCGCCACCGCCGCGGAAAGACAATAGGCCGTGACGCCGCCAAGCGAGGATGAAATACCCGCCTGCCGGGTCAGCGCCGCGAACTGCCCCGCCGTTCGCGGCGAGAAGAACAGCACACCGTCGATAGTGCCGCCCTTCAGCGCGTCGAGCACATGCTGCGGCAGGCCCTGCTTCTCCGCTTCGTAAAGGGCAAGCCGCTCCACCTCGAACCCTCTCGCCGCGAGCATCGCTTTCAGATCGCCTGCAAGCACGCTCCCTGCCGCATGAAAGAGCGGGCCGCCGGCGGGGTAGAGCACGCGCGCGGCCAGTGCATCGAGCGCGTGAACATCGCCTTCCGCCGCGCGCACATCCGAAAATCCTTCGGCCCGCGCCGCCGCTGCGCTTGCCTCGCCGACCGCCAGCACCGGAACCTTTTTCAATGCCGCATCGGCGAGCCGCCCGAGTGCACGCGCACCATTGGCGCTCGTCACCAGAAGCGCCTGCCAGCCGCGCTGCGGCAATGACACATCGTCGAGATAGCGGATCGAAAGCAGGGGCGCGATCGTGACTTCATGTCCGCGCGCTTCAAGCTCGGCGGCAAGCGCCTTGCTTTCCCGCTCAGGCCGCGTGACCAGAAGCCGCATCGCCGTTACACGCCTGAAAAGAAATTCGGACCCGCACGGGATTTGAGCTCCTCGCCCGCATCGGCGCCCATGGCTGCCGCGTCCTGCGCCAGACCTTCACGTTCCGTTTCGATGACTTCGCTTCCATCCGGCGTCAGCACCATGCCGCGCAGCCGCATCCGCTCGCCCGCGATGTCCGCAAGCGCCGCAATCGGTGTGCGGCAGGAACCGTCGAGCACGGCAAGAAGCGCACGCTCCGCCGCGACGCGCAATCCGGTTTCCGTGTCGTGAATCTTCTGCAACAGATGGAACGCCTCGTCGTCGCCCGCGCGCCGCTCGATGCCGATGGCGCCCTGTGCGACGGCGGGCAGCATGTCCTCGGGCGCGATAGGCGCGGTGATGCGCGCCGACAGCCCCATGCGGTTGAGACCCGCGACCGCGAGAAAGGTTGCATCCGCCACGCCGTCCGCGAGCTTCTGGAGCCGCGTATCGACATTGCCGCGAAACGGCACGACCTCGAGATCTGGGCGCTTTGCCTTGAGCTGCGCCGCGCGGCGGAGCGACGATGTTCCGACTTTGGAACCGGAAGGAAGTGCCGCAAGCGAGGGCGCCTTCAGCGATATGAAGGCATCGCGCGGGTCTTCGCGCTCCAGCAGGCAGTCGATCGTGAGCCCGTCCGGCAGAACGGTCGGCATGTCCTTCATCGAATGGACCGCGACATCGATCCGCGCATCGAGAAGCTGCTCCTCGATCTCCTGCGTGAAGAGCCCCTTGCCGCCGATTTCGGACAAGGCACGGTCCTGCACCCGGTCGCCTTGCGTGCTGATGACGACGATTTCCGTCACATCTTCCACATGGGCATGGGCGGCAAGCGCGATCCGGCGCGCCACTTCGTTCGCCTGAACGAGAGCGAGCTTCGAGCCACGGGTTCCGATGCGGTAGCGGCGTTGCATTCGAGGTCTCTGAAGTTGTATGCCAGCGGGTATTCCCGCCTGCGGTTCGTGCCGAGGGCTCCTTATAACCCGTTCGCCCGCAAGGGGAGAGGGAAAGCCCGTCCTTTCGGGCAAATTCGGCGGAAAAGCCCCGATGGACCGGACCTTGACCATTCTCGGCATCGAAACGAGCTGCGACGAAACCGCAGCCGCGGTCGTGCGCCGTCCGGCAGGCGGCGGCAGGGGCGAGATCCTGTCCAATGCCGTTTTCTCGCAGATCGAGGCCCATGCGCCTTTCGGCGGCGTGGTGCCCGAGATTGCCGCCCGCGCCCATGTCGAACATCTGGACGGGCTCATCGCCCGCGCACTCAAAGATGCAGGAACCGGCTGGGACGATCTCGACGGCATCGCGGCAACCGCAGGTCCGGGCCTCATCGGCGGCGTGATCGTCGGCCTGATGACGGCAAAGGGCATCGCGGCGGCGCGCGGCCTGCCCTTCATCGCGGTCAACCACCTCGAAGGCCATGCGCTCACCGCCCGGCTGACCGACGATCTCCCCTTCCCCTATCTGCTGCTTCTCGTATCCGGCGGCCACAGCCAGCTTCTCGTGGTCGAAGGCGTGGGCCGCTACCGCCGCCTCGGCACCACGATCGACGATGCGGTGGGCGAGGCCTTCGACAAGGTGGCGAAAATGATGGGGCTCGGCTATCCGGGCGGTCCCGCCGTCGAGCGCAACGCACGCGAAGGCGATGCGACGCGCTTTACCCTGCCGCGCCCGATGCTCGGCCGTGCAGGCTGCGACTTCTCCTTCTCCGGCCTCAAGACCGCGGTCCGCCAGCTTGGCGAGGCGGAAGCGCCGCTTTCCGATAAGCTCAAGGCCGATATTGCCGCCGCCTTCCAGATCGCGGTCGCCGATGTGCTGTCCGACCGCTGCGAAAACGCCATGGCCGCCGCCAATGACCTGATCCCGCCCGGCCATCGCCGCCTTGTCGTGGCGGGGGGCGTCGCCGCCAACATGGTGCTGCGCGAGCGGCTCATGGTTTCGGCCCATGCCTTCGGCTATGAATTTGTTGTCCCCCCCTTGAAGCTCTGCACCGATAATGGCGCCATGATCGCCTGGGCGGGCGCCGAGCGGATGGCGCTCGGCCTCACCGACCCGATCGACACGGGCCCCCGCGCCCGCTGGCCGCTCGACCCTGAAGCCGCGCCCGCACGGGGCGCCGGCGTCAAAGCCTGACGGAAGGAACGCCGATGAGCCTGCAGCTTGTTCTCCTCAATCAGTTGCTGCGCTGGCAGATCAAGCGGCGCTTTCGCCGGAATCCGGACGTGAATTTGCTGCGTCCGCTGATGCAGCAGATGGAGGCGCGGACTGCGCGGCTGCCCGCCGATATCGCGGCCGAAGATCTGTCGCTTGGCGGCGTAGCCGCGGAACGCCTCTCGGCGCCCGGCGCGGATCAGACAAGAACCTTCCTCTATATCCATGGCGGCGGCTTTGTCGGCGGCTCGCCCCGCAC
>JAJLKS010000501.1:0-16872 GCA_033838765.1 Alphaproteobacteria bacterium | reverse complement strand
GGCTTCTCTATCACCGCAAGTGGATCGCGCTCGCCATCTGGATCGGCCACACCGTCACGCTCTCATGGGCGATGCAGGACGCGTCCGGCCCCGCCGCCGCAATGGTCGTCTCGCTCGCGCTCAACTTCATGCTGGGCGCCGAAGCAAACGACATTCGCCGCTGGACGCTCGAACGGAAGGGCTATCGGGAAGCGGGCCTTGCCGCCGGCGCATCGCTGGAAGAGGCGGAACGGAATTTCTTCGCCAAATGGGACCGTCCCCTCAAGGTCGAGGAAGTAAGGCCGGTGACCGCACCCGTCTGGCCGCGCCGCGCGCCCGCCCGCAAGGATGGCGAAGTGCTTGGCCTTTTCCCGGAAGCCGGCGTGAAGCCGGGGCACTGACCATGATGAACGTGGCGATCATCGATTACGGCTCCGGCAATCTGCGCTCCGCCGCCAAGGCCTTCGAGCGCGCGGCGCGCGAAGCGCATCTTGCCGCCGATATTCTTGTGACGAGCGAGCCCGAGGCGCTGCGTGCGGCAGACCGCATCGTGCTGCCCGGCGTCGGTGCCTTCGGCGATTGCGCGGCGGGCCTGCGCGCCATTCCCGGCATGGAAGAAACGCTGAACGAGGAAGTGCGCGCGAGGGCGAAGCCCTTTTTCGGCATCTGCGTCGGCATGCAGCTCATGGCCGAACGCGGCCTCGAACATGGCGTGCATCGAGGCCTCGGCTGGCTGAAGGGCGAGGTCGTGAAGATCGAACCCACCGACAAGTCGCTCAAGATCCCGCATATGGGCTGGAACGAACTCGAGCTGCTGCGCGCGCATCCGCTGATCGCGGAGATGCCCGCGACCCATGCCTATTTCGTCCACTCCTATGCCTTCGCCGTTGCGGAGCCGGACGCACTTGTCGCCCGCGTCGATTATGCAGGGCCGGTAACGGCGATGGTCGTGAAGGACAATATGGCGGGCACGCAGTTCCATCCTGAAAAGAGTCAGGAACTCGGCCTTGCGCTTATCGGCAATTTTCTGAAGTGGAAGCCATGATCCTCTTTCCCGCAATCGACCTGAAGGACGGTCAGTGTGTCCGCCTCGTGCATGGCCTGATGGACCAGGCGACCGTCTTCAACGACGATCCGGCGGCACAGGCACGCGCCTTCGAGACGGCGGGTTTCGACTATCTCCACCTCGTCGATCTCAATGGTGCCTTCGAAGGCAAGCCCGTCAATGCGGCGGCCGTCGAAAGCATTCTCGCCGCGATCTCGATGCCGGCCCAGCTCGGCGGCGGCATCCGCGATCTCGCCACCATCGAAATGTGGCTCGGGAAGGGCATCGCCCGCGTCATCATCGGCACGGCGGCGGTGAAGAACCCCGCGCTCGTGATCGAGGCCTGCCGGAAATTCCCCGGCCGCATCGCCGTCGGCCTCGATGCGAAGGGAGGCCGCGTCGCAACCGAAGGCTGGGCCGATGTGTCGGACCTTACCGTGCCCGACATGGCGCGCCGTTTCGAGGATGCGGGTGTCTCCGCCATCATCTACACCGATATCGACCGCGACGGCGCCTTGCAGGGCCTGAACATCGAGGCGACGGTTGCGCTTGCCGATGCGATTTCCATTCCGGTGATCGCGTCGGGCGGCCTGTCCTCGATCGAGGATCTGAAGAAGCTCATCGCCGCCAACTGCTCCGGCATCGAAGGCGCGATTTCGGGCCGCGCGCTTTACGATGGCCGTCTCGATCCGAAAGAGGCGCTGGCGCTCTTGAAGGGGCTTCGCCGATGCTGAAGGCCCGCGTCATACCCTGCCTCGATGTGAAGGACGGCCGCGTCGTGAAGGGCGTGAACTTCGTCGACCTGCGCGATGCGGGCGATCCGGTCGAGGCCGCGCGGGCTTACGATGCGGCGGGCGCGGACGAGCTTTGCTTTCTCGACATCACGGCAAGCCATGAGGAACGCGCGATCATTTTCGATGTGGTCCGCCGCACCGCCGAGCAATGTTTCATGCCGCTCACCGTTGGCGGCGGCGTGCGCACGGTGGAGGATGTGCGCGCGCTCCTCCTCGCAGGCGCCGACAAGGTGTCGATCAACACGGCGGCTGTCTTCAACCCGGACTTCGTCCGTGTGGCGGCGGAAAAGTTCGGCAATCAATGCATCGTCGTCGCCATCGACGCGAAAGCCGTCGCACCCGGCAAATGGGAAATCTTCACCCATGGCGGGCGCAAGGAAACCGGGATCGATGCGATCGGGTTTGCGCAGAAGGTTGCATCGCTCGGCGCGGGCGAAATTCTCCTCACCTCGATGGACCGCGACGGCGCGAAATCCGGCTACGACATCGCGCTGACGCGCGCCGTATCGGACGCGGTGCCCGTGCCGGTGATCGCGTCGGGCGGCGTCGGCAATCTCGACCACCTCGTCGCGGGCGTGCGCGACGGCCATGCAAGCGCGGTCCTTGCCGCCTCCATATTCCATTTCGGCGATTACACGATCGGCGAAGCCAAGGCGCATATGGCAAAGGCCGGTCTCCCCATGCGTCTGTGACCACTATTTGTTGTGGGTTCCGCGCAGCGGACCACAAAAAGACCCGCGCAATATAGCCGCAGCCGAATTGTGACAATTGCGCATCCGCCGCGCCCCGGTCAGAATGGCCGGCGTTGCGAGGCCCGTTGCGCATGACTTTCGCCCTCCAGATCATGGGCACGAACAGACACAAATGTCCGACCGCGAAATCGAATTGAAGCTCCTCTGCGAGCCGGCCGAACTCGACCGCGTCAAGCGCGCCCCGGCCCTGCAGCGCCTGAAGCGCGGCCGTGCGGCGGGCAAGCATCTTCAATCCGTCTATTTCGACACGGAAAAACTTGCGCTCGGACAGAACGGACTCGCGCTGCGCCTGCGCAAGAGCGGCGATGAACTCATCCAGACATTGAAGACGGAAAGCGGCGCCTCGGGCAGCGCGACGGGCGCGCTGGCGCGCGACACGGGCGAGCATGAGACGCGCCTGCCGCGCGGTGCCTCCGCGCCGGACCTGAACCGCCTGCCGCCAAGCCTCAAAAAGCGGATACAGAAACTCGCGAACGGTTCCGAGCTCGGCCCGCGCCTCGAAAGCGATATCCGCCGCACGATCCACAATCTCGCGACACCGGAAGGCGATGTCATCGAACTCGCGCTCGATCTCGGTGCGCTCAAGGCGAATGGCCGCGACGAGCAGGTGAGCGAGATCGAGCTCGAACTGAAGGAGGGAAGCCCGGCGAGCCTCTATCGTCTGGCGCTCGACCTGAACGAGATTGCCGACCTGCGTATCGGCACGAAGAGCAAGTCGGAACGCGGCTTCGCGCTGATCCGCGAGGAAAGGCCGCAATCGGTAAAGGCGGAAGTGCTGCGCCTGCCGCATGACATCGCGCTTGCCGATGCCTATTCCACGGTGCTGCGCCACTGCCTCGTTCACGTCATGGCGAACGAGAATGCGGCCTTGCAGGCAAGTCTCCCCGAAGCGCTGCACCAGATGCGCGTGGCGCTGAGGCGGGCGCGCTCGGCCTTCGAGATTTTCGAACCCGCAATCGGCGGCGAGCGTGCGAAGCATCTTGCAGCGGAAGCGAAATGGCTGGCGGGCGAACTCGGGCCCGCCCGCGACTTCGATGTTTTCCTGAGCGATATTCTGGCGCCCGTGACGCCGGAAACGCCGGGCCTTCGCAAGCTGCACAGCCGCGCCGAGGCGCTCCGCGCCGAACATTGGGAAAATGCGCGCGCCGCCATCTCTTCGCGGCGCTACACGCGCTTCCTCCTCGAATATGGTCTCTTCCTCGCCGAACGCGGCTGGACGGTGAAGCCGAAGGCGCCGCGCCTTGCCCGCGACTTCGCGCATGACGCGCTCGGCAAGCGGCTGAAGAAGGCGGCAAAGCTCGGCCGCCGCATCGAGGCGCTCGAAAACGAAGACCGTCACGAATTGCGCAAGCGTCTGAAGAAACTGCGCTATGCGCTGCACTTTTTCTCCTCGCTCTATCCCGAGGACGATGTGAAGCCTTGGCTGCGCAACCTGTCGGAAATGCAGGATGTGTTCGGCGGTCTGAACGATGTGGCAACCGCCCATCTCATCCTCGACGGCATGTCGGATGGCCGCGCATTGAAGAATGCGTCGGCAAGCGTCATCGCCTGGCACGAGAAGCGCGCAGCGAAGGACTGGAAGGGCGCGATCCGCCTCTGGAAGCGCTTTGCGGCCTCCGTCCCATTCTGGTGCGAAGCGGCGTGAGCCAGCGCGAATCCGCGGCATTTGCCGCAAAATCTCGCCGCGCCTGTTAATCAAATCTGAATTTGTCGGACGATAGGATCGCACAAACCCGCAATCCTCATGGCGGCACTTTGTAGCGTTTAAGGTTCTTACCGATGTCAGATCGTTCCCAGACAGCCGCCCGTATGGCGGACGCGTCAAGCGCGCCGGGCGGCACACGGGGCAAGGTCCCGGAAAGCAACGCCATTGTCGGCCGCCGGATCGGTCAGGAAGCGCTGAAGAAGCTGTGCGAACTGCATGAGCGCTACCTCAAGGGCATTCCGAACGGCTGGTGCGTCGTGATGAAGGAATGCGATCTATCCGGCCTCGACTTCCGCAATCTCAACTTCGCGCAAGGCCATTTCATCGGCTGCGACTTTTCCGGCTGCAATCTCGAGGACGCGCATTTTCTCGGCGCAAATCTCTTCGGTGCGAATTTCGATCACTGCAACATGACGCGGACGAATTTTTCGCGCGCGGATCTGCGCGGTGCCAATTTCGCCGGTGCCGAAATGACGGGCGCCCAGCTCGACGGCGCCGATCTGCGCCGCGGCGCGGTCATCAAGCGCGGCGCAACCGCCCCTTCAGGCCGCGAAAACTCGACCTTCCGCGGCGCGCGCATGTACGGCACCAACCTGTCGGAATGCAAATTGCTCGATGCCGATTTCGAGGGCGCATCCATCTCGGGCGCGAGCCTGCAGGGCGCCGATCTGCGCGGCGCGAGCTTCGCAGGCGCGGAGCTGAAGGGCGTGGAACTCAAGGGCGCAAATCTCGCCGATGCCGATTTCCGCCGCGCGGTGATGGACGAGACGACGGCGGCACGCGGCGATCTCATGCGGGCGACGCGGCCCCGCCCCGCGCCCGGCCCCGAGCGCATGAAGAAAATTCTCATGGACCATCTGGTCTGGATCCAGACCGGCCAGAAGCAGGGCACCCGCGCCGACTTCTCGCGCATGGACCTTTCGCGCGCCGTCTTTTCGCGCCAGGTGCTCGCCAGCGCCAATTTCCACGAGGCGATCCTCGCGGATGCGAATTTCGAAGGCGCGATCCTGGCCGCCGCCGATTTCTCGAACGCCATCCTGTTCCGCGCAAACCTCAAGGGTGCGGACCTGCGCGGCGCGGACTTGCGCGGCGCCGATCTGAAGGATGCCGATCAGAAAGGCGCCAAGACCGGCGAGCTTGCCGGCACGAGCCTTTCAACGAGGCTCTGACGCCGCGTCGAGACCCGCCACTGGCCTCAACTCCGTAAATCTGCTACGCAATGCCGCCGCGCGGGGCCCTCGATGGGCCCTCGCGAGAACGGCAGTCAACCGCCCGGAGTGCGCCCATGGCCGCCGATGCAAGACAGCTCGATCGCCTCTTCGAGGTCATTGCCGCCCGCAAGGGCGCCGATGCCGCCTCGTCCTATACGGCGAAACTCCTCTCCAAAGGCGTACCCGCCTGCGCGCAGAAGCTGGGCGAGGAAGCCGTCGAAACGGTGATCGCCGCTACGGCCGGCGACCGCAAGGCCGCGATTTCGGAAAGCGCCGACCTTCTCTATCACTGGCTGGTTCTGGCCGCCGCGCTCGGCATCGAACCGGCAGACGTCTATGCCGAGCTTGAGCGCCGCGAGGGCCGCTCCGGCCTCGACGAAAAAGCAGCGCGCACCGAGCGCTGAAACGGGGAACGCGAAGCCCATGCCCGCAGCCAAGATCGAAGCGACCGGCGAGACCGCCTCGCTCTCCCCCTTCCGCCATTTCACCGCCGAGGATTGGGGCAGGCTCCGCCAGGACACGCCGCTCCCGCTGTCGGCGAAGGAACTGGAAGAGCTGAAAGGTTTCGGCGAGCGCATCTCGCTCGACGAAGTGTCGGAAATCTTCCTGCCGCTCTCGCGCCTGCTGAACCTCTATGTCGGCGAGACGCAGGAGCTTTACCGCGTGACGTCGGACTTCCTTGGCCGCGTGCAGGACAAGGTGCCCTATATCATCGGCGTGGCGGGCTCCGTCGCCGTCGGCAAGTCGACCATGGCGCGTATCCTGCGCACGCTGCTCGCGCGCTGGCCGAACCATCCCAAGGTCGATCTCATCACCACGGATGGCTTCCTCTATCCGAACAAGGTGCTCGAAGAGCGCGGCCTGATGCAGCGCAAGGGCTTTCCCGAAAGTTTCGACATCAAGCGGCTGATCCGCTTTCTCTCCGATGTGAAGGCGGGTTCCGCCCGCGTCGAGGCGCCGGTCTATTCGCACTTCACCTATGACATTCTCGCGGGCGAGACGATCGTCGTCGACAAGCCGGATATTCTCGTCGTCGAGGGCCTCAACGTGCTGCAGCCCTGGAAGCCGGCCGAAGGCGACGAGCCGCAGCCTTTCGTCTCCGACTTCTTCGACTTCTCGATCTATCTCGATGCCGATGAAGAGGCGATCCGCCGCTGGTATATCGAACGTTTCCTCAGCCTGCGGCGCACCTCCTTCAAGGACCCGGCCGCCTATTTCCACCGCTATTCGAAGCTGACGGAAGAAGAGGCGGTGCAGACGGCGGATTCGATCTGGACCTCGATCAACCTTGCCAATCTCCACAAGAACATCCTGCCCACCCGCCAGCGCGCCGATCTGATCCTGCGCAAGGGCGACGATCACCGCATTCGGGATGTTTATTTGCGGAAGCTGTGAGAGCGGCGGGAGTGGGCTGTTTAAAGTAAAACCGTCATGACCCGCCTTATGCGGGTCATCCACGTCTTTCTTCTGTCTGAGTTTGCCGCAAGACGTGGATGGCCCGGACAAGCCGGGCCATGACGAATTAGAGGATTTGAGCTCAAGCCAATCCCTTCGCCTTCGCAAGCTCCGCGAGCGAAACCTGCGGGCGCGGGCCGTAATGCGAGATGACTTCGGCGGCGGCGAGCGCGCCGAGGCGGCCGCAGGTCACAGGGTCCTTGCCGCGCGTGAGACCGTAGAGGAAGCCCGCGGCAAAGAGATCGCCTGCACCGGTCGTGTCGACCACTTTCGAGACTTTCTCCGCATCGACCACATGCACCTCGCCATTGGCGACGATGACGGAGCCCTGTTCGGAGCGGGTGAGCGCGGCGAACTTGCAGTCCTTGCGCACCTGCTGCAGCGCCTCGTCGAAAACATCCGTCTCGTAGAGAGAGAGGATTTCCGCCTCGTTCGCAAACAGGAGATCGACCTCTTCCTTCGCCAGACGGCGGAACTCGTCGCGGAAACGGCTGACGCAGAAACTGTCGGACAGCGTCAGCGAAACGAGACGGCCTGCATCATGCGCAATCTTCGCCGCCTTGAGGAAGGCTTCCTTCGCGCCCGGTTCGTCCCAGAGATAACCTTCCATATAGGTGACGGCCGCCGCCTTGATCGTCTCCGCGTCGATGTCGTCTGCGGTGAGTTTCTGCGCCGCGCCGAGATAGGTGCTCATGCTGCGCTGCGCGTCCGGCGTGACGATGATGAGGCAGCGCCCGGTCGGCGCGCCGCTCGTTGCCGGAGCGGCGGGGAAATGCACGCCGAGCGACTTTATGTCGTGGACGAAGACCTGCCCAAGCTGGTCCTGCCGCACCTTGCCGAAAAAGGCGCCCTTGCCGCCGAGCGAGGCAAGCCCCGCAATCGTGTTGGCGCAGGACCCGCCCGACATTTCGACCGAGGCGGGCATCTTGCCGTAAAGCTCGTCCGCGCGCTTGTCGTCGATCAGCGTCATGCCGCCTTTCTCGATGCCGTTCGCGATCAGGAACTTGTCGTCGGCGTTCGAAATCACGTCCACCAGCGCATTGCCGATGCCCGCCACGTCATATTTTACTTCGGTCATGATCCTCTAGGGGTCTTCTTGGATGAATTTCGGGGTGCGGGGCCGGAGTATAGGGATTGTGCGCCATATGTCCAAAATGGCGCTTCGCGGCGTCTCGACCGCCGATTTCTGCGAAAATTGCAGCAAGCCCGGTGCCGCACTAGGTTAGGGCACCCGGTTTCAGGAGTTCGAGATGCTGTCCGATGCTTTGCGTGCCTTCAGGGAAATATTTTCGCCGCCCTATCGCGGGGTGATGTGGCAGACGCTCGGCCTGACGCTGCTTGTGCTTTTGCTGTTCGGGGCGGGGCTGCAATGGGCGCTCGCCGCCCTGCCGGAATTCGGGCCGGACCTTGCGGGCGGCTGGGTCGACACGGTGATCGGCTTCATCGCCCGCTTCCTCGCGGTCATCGTGCTGATCCCGCTGGTGCATCCCGTCGTGTCGCTTGTTGCCGGCCTCTTCCTCGAGGTGATCGCCGCGCGCGTCGAAAAGGAGGATTACCCGGCAGACCCGCCCGGCAATGATCAGCCTTTCTGGCAGTCGCTTGGCACGGCTCTGCGGTTCACGCTGGTGCTGATCGTCGTGAACCTGCTGGCGCTCCCCTTCTATCTGCTGCCGGTGGTGAATGTCGCGATCTTCTGGATCGTGAACGGCTATCTGCTCGGCCGTGAATATTTCGAACTCGTCGCGCTCCGCCATCTTCCGCCCGCCGAAGTGGAAGCGATGCGAAAGCGCCACCGTGCCCGGGTCTTCTTTGCGGGCGTCGCCGTGGCGCTCTTCACCACCGTGCCGGTTCTCAATCTTCTCGCGCCGCTCTTTGCGACCGCTTTCATGGTCCACACCTACAAGGGCCTTGCCGCCCGCCGCGCGGCATGAGGAGAAACATGAAAAGGATCGCTTTCGCTCTTGCCCTGCCGCTTCTCGCCGCCGCCTGCGCCCAGCCTTCGGCGCCCGGCGCGCGGGTGACATCGCTCGGGCCCGGCCCGCTCACCGCGCAGGCGCTGATCGGCGCCGCCCCATCCGCGATCTCCGCGCGCCTCGGCGCACCCGATTTCCGCCGCACCGAACCCTCTGCCGAAATCTGGCAATATGGCGGGCAGGATTGCAGCCTCTTCCTCTACTTCTATGGAGATGAAGGCGCACGCCATGTCGATGCGCGCCGGTTGCAGGGCGGCCCCGCCGACAGGGATCAGTGCCTCGGCTCCGTCATGGCGAGGCGCAACGCGCCGGCTTCCTAGGCGGGCACCGTCTTCGCCTTGAAGCGGCAGAGATCGCTCACGGGGCAAACGGGGCAGTCGGGCTTGCGCGCCTTGCAGATATAGCGCCCATGCAGGATCAGCCAGTGATGCGCATGCATCCGGTATTCATCCGGCACCCGTTTTTCGAGCTTCTTTTCCACTTCCACCACATCCTTGCCGGGCGCGAGCCCCGTCCGGTTGGAGACGCGGAAGATATGCGTGTCGACGGCGATGGTCGGCTCGCCGAAGGCGACGTTCAGAACCACATTGGCGGTCTTTCGCCCCACACCCGGCAGCGCTTCAAGTGCTGCCCGGTCGCGCGGCACTTCGCCGCCATGATGCTCGATCAGCATCCGCGACAGGGCGATCACATTCTTCGCCTTATTTCGGTAGAGCCCGATGGTCTTGATGTGCTGGACGAGCCCGGCCTCGCCGAGCTTCATCATTTTCTCCGGCGTATCGACCGTCTTGAACAGCTCTTTCGTCGCCCGGTTGACGCCGGTATCGGTCGCCTGCGCCGACAGGACCACGGCCACCAGCAGCGTATAGGTGTTGCGGTATTGAAGCTCGGTCTCCGGCTCCGGCATCCTTTCGGCGAGGCGGCGGAAGAACTCGGCGATATCGGGCTTTTTCATCAGCGTGGCGCGGGTCATGGGCCGGAACTTTGCGCATAAGCAGCCTGCGTCGCAAGGCCGTATTGCCGGGGCCGGGGCGCCGCCCTACTCTTTCGCCCATGCCTGACGAAAGCCGCACCGCCGAGCCCTTGCCGCCGCCGCTTCATTTCGATGCGGTGATCCTGCCGCATCGCTCGCTCTCCATGCGCGGCTTCGCCATCCTGATCGGCGTCGTGGCGGCGGTGAACTTCACGGCCGGCGCATATTTCATGGCAAGGGGCGCCTGGCCCGTCCTCGGCTTTTGCGGGCTCGAGGTGCTTGCCGTCTGGTGGGCCTTCCGCGCGAACTACCGCGCCGCCCGCGCCCATGAAACGGTGCAACTGTCCGACGATGAACTGCTGATCCGCCGGGTCGATGCGAAGGGCCGCGCGGAGGCGGTGAGCCTCAAGCCCTATTGGGTGCGGCTGGCGCTGAGCAAATTGCCGGATGAGTCGACGCGGCTCCATGTCGTGAGCCACGGCCGCGAGGTCGAACTCGCCTCGCAGCTCTCGCCCGCCGAACGCGCCGATTTCGCCCGCGCGCTCGCAGCCGCGCTTGCGAAACTGAAAGAGACGCCCGCGCCGCAAACGGCCTAGTGCGCCTCGCGCTCGATCAGCAGTTTTTTCGAGAGAACCTTGCCCTCATTGTCGAGCTCGTAAACAATCGGCGCGCCGGTTGCGATGTTGAGCTTGAGCACTTCCTCGCGCGTGAGACCGTCGATCTGCATGACGAGCGCGCGAAGCGAATTGCCATGCGCGGCGACAAGCACACGCTCGCCCTTCAGCACGCGCGGCAGGATCGTGCTTTCGTAATAAGGCAGTACGCGCTCGGCCGTCATCTTCAGGCTTTCGCCGCCGGGCGGCGGAACGTCATAGGAGCGGCGCCAGATATGCACCTGTTCCTCGCCCCATTTCTCGCGCGCATCGTCCTTGTTGAGACCGGAGAGGTCGCCATAGTCGCGTTCGTTCAGTGCCTGATCCTTCACGATCTCGATATCGCTTTGGCCGAGTTCGGCAAGCATGATGCGGTTCGTTTCCTGCGCACGGCTGAGCGCGGACGTGAATGCGACGTCGAATTCAAGCCCGGCAGCCTTCATCGCCTCGCCGGCTTCCTTCGCTTCAGCCTTGCCCTGTTCGGTCAGTCCCGGATCGCGCCAGCCCGTGAACAGGTTCTTCTCGTTCCATTCGCTCTGTCCATGCCGGACAAGCACAAGCAGGTTGGCCACGTCTCGCTCCATTAAACCGTGTCGTGATTAGTTAAGGCCGAGCACATCGGCCATGTTGAAAAGGCCCGGACCCTTGCCCTGCCCCCATTGCGCCGCCTTGATGGCGCCGCGCGCGAAGATACCGCGATCTTCCGCAATGTGCCTGAGGACGATGCGCTCGTTCTCGGCGGCAAGGATCACATCATGCTCGCCGACGACAGAGCCGCCGCGCAGGCTTGCAAAGCCGATTGCACCCTTCTTGCGTGCACCGGTGATGCCGTCGCGGCCGCGCTCCGAATTCTCCTTCAGCGAAATGCCGCGGCCTTCCGCCGCCGCCTGTCCGAGCAGCAGTGCCGTGCCGGACGGCGCATCGACCTTGTGGCGGTGATGCATCTCGACGATCTCGATGTCCCAATCGTCGGAAAGCGCCCTGGCGGCCTGGCGCACAAGAGCGGCAAGAAGGTTCACCCCGAGGCTCATGTTCCCGGCCTTGACGATGGTCGCATGGCGCGCCGCCGCCGCGATGCGCGCCTCTTCCTCTTCCGAAAAGCCGGTCGTGCCGATCACATGGACGATGCGTGCCTGTGCCGCGAGCGCGGCGAATTCGACGCTCGCTGCAGGCACCGAAAAATCGATCAGCGCATCGGCGTCCTTGATGACGGTCAGCGCATCGGACGTCGCGGCGATGCCGAGCGGCGCGGCAAGCCCCGCCAGAATCCCGAGATCCTTGCCGAGATGGGGCGAGCCTTCGGCCTCGAGCCCGCCTGCAACGGCGAGCCCCTGCGTCCCGGCAATAAGGCTGATGAGCGTGGCGCCCATCCGGCCGCCCGCGCCCGTCACCGCGATCCTTACATCATGCGCCATGCTGGCCTGCCTGAAAATCCGTCAGGCCGCGGGTATATCAGGCCCATCCGGCGAGGTAAATCCGCGAGGCGCCATGGGTGGCAAGGCCGGTCCATGCCGCCGGACAACGAAAAGCCCGTCCGGCATGGGGGACGCCGGACGGGCTCGCGAGGACCGGGCCCCTGGAGGAGCAGGCCCGGTGGGGGGAGGCCTTACCAGTCGAGCTGCAGGCGCGACTGGACGATGTTGTAGGTCTCGTCGGGCGAGGCGACATAGTCGACCTTCGCGTGAACCCAGTTCAGCATCAGCCGGACATTCGGGTTGAAGAAGTAGTTCGCGCCGAGCGTGACGTTGTTCTCGGTGCCGCGGCGCACATCCGTGAAGGCCGCATCGTCGAGCTTCAGATGGCTGACGCGGGCGGCGAGCTGGATGGCGTTGGTCGCCTTGGTCCGGCCGAACGCACCGGTGCCGATGTCGTAATTGCGGCTTTCGCCCGTGACGAACCAGCTTGCTTCCGCATAGCCGCCTTCGGTCGAGACCGAGGAGAGGCCGCCATTCCGGTCGATCTCCGACCAGTCATACTGGGCCTGCGCCGAGAAGGGGCCGAACACGGCCGCAATTTCCGGCCCGAAGCGCACTTCGCTGGAGGGGCTGGCGATATTGCCGCTGCGCAGCACTTTTTCGGCAAGGTGCGATTCCGGGCGCTGTTCGAAATTCGTGGTCGCGCTCGACTCGAAGCTGCGCCAGCTGCCGTTCAGACCCATATGCACGACGCCCGAACCGACTTTCGGCGCGACATAGCCGCGGCCGGTGAGCGACCAGTCCGTGGTACCGCCCGCGCCGCCGCTGGCGACGCCGCGCGAATAGAGACCGGCCTGCAGGCCATAGAGTTCGCCGTCGCCATAGATCAGTCCGGCGCCCACGGATTCGTCGGGCCAGTAGACGCTCGACAGGGCGCGTTCCATGAAGGTCACGTAGTTGTCGGACGTCAGGTGGTCGATGCCGTAGAATTCCTTGAAGTGGCCGACACGCACCTTGAGGTTTTCGGTCAGGCCGGTCTGGACGAAGGCGTCCTTGATGGCGACCTTGTTGCCGGCATATTCGACTTCGAACTTGTACTGCCAGTCGCCGAACATCTTGCCATAGGCGCCAAGGCGGGCGCGGCGCAGCTGCGCGCCATTGCCCATCGGGTTGAGCGCCGAATTGTCATCGTCGATTGCGTAGGCATCGGCCTGGATGCGTCCGGCAATGCCCATCGAGAACTGGCCATCGGCGCTTTCCATTTCGAGCTTGTTCGGCTTGAACGTCGGCATGTCGTCGGTCTTTGCCGCGATTGCGTCGATCTTCGCCGTCTTCTCTTCCATGGCCGCGATCTTCGCGTCGCGCTCGGCGACTTCTGCCCTCAGTGCACGGAGTTCATTCTCCAGCGCCTCGAGCCGCGCGTCGATATTGCTCGCGGCAAAGCCCGTAGAGGCGGTGCCGGCAAAAAGAACGCCGGCGGTCAGCGCCGCAAGGGCTGCATGTTTCAGAGTCTTCATCACGTTTTCCCCGGTTTGGAACATTTCGGTCTTGAGCGGATTTTGACCGGAACTTCCTAACGGACGGAAAAAGCTGCGATGGAGCGCAATACGCCGCGCGGTTTTGACGCGCCTTCGATTGTGCGGAGGCGTGAAAGCCGCGGAATCCCTCAGCCCCGGAAGACGAACCAGGCGCCGAGTGCAATGAAGGCAAATCCGATCGCCGTGTTCCACGTCGGCGACTGGCCAAGATAGATTGTCGAGAATACGACAAAGACAGTCAGTGTAATGACTTCCTGGATTGTCTTGAGCTGCGCGGCGGAGAAAACCTCATAGCCGATCCGGTTTGCGGGCACGGCGAGGCAATATTCGAAAAAGGCGAGGCTCCAGCTGAGCAGCACCACGGTGAGGATCGGCGTCGAGGTGAATTTGAGGTGCCAGTACCAGGCCGCCGTCATGAAGACATTGGAGGCGACGAGGAGCGCGATGGGAACGAGATAGGCGGAAAGCGGCGCGGTCATGGAAACACCCGGGCATGAAAAGCCCCCGCGCGGGAAATCCGCCGGGGGCTTTCAGATTAGCCGGGATTTTCAGTTCTGGAACCCGTCCCAGAATTCCTTCACCCGGGCGAAGAAGCCGGTGCTTTCCGGGCTGTTGCCGGGGGAGGACGCCTCCTCGAATTGCTTGAGGAGGTCCTTCTGCTTCTTGGTCAGGTTCACCGGCGTTTCGATGGTGATCTGGATATAGAGATCGCCCACCTCGCGGGAATTGACGACGGGCATGCCCTTGGCGCGGAGCCGGAACTGGCGCCCGGTCTGCGCGCCTTCCGGCACCTTCACCTTGACCTTCTTGCCGCCAAGCGTCGGCACCTCGATCTCGCCGCCGAGCGCGGCGGTGACCATCGAGATAGGCACACGGCAGAAAAGATCCGCCCCGTCGCGCTCAAAGAGCCGGTGCGGTTTCACCGAGAGGAAGATATAGAGGTCGCCAGAAGGCCCGCCGCGCATCCCGGCCTCGCCCTCGCCCGCAAGGCGGATGCGCGTGCCGTCCTCGACACCGGCCGGAATGTTCACCGAGAGTGTGCGCTCCTTTTCGACGCGCCCCGCGCCATGACAGGCGGTGCAGGGCTTGTCGATCGTCTGGCCGCGGCCATGACAGGTCGGGCAGGTGCGCTCGACCGTGAAGAACCCTTGAGAGGCCCGCACCTTGCCGTCGCCATGGCATGTCGGACAGGTGACGGGGCTGGAGCCCGGCGCCGCGCCCGAGCCGCTGCAGGCCTCGCAGGCAACCGAACCCGGCACACGCACTTGAGCCTTCTTGCCTTCGAAGGCTTCCTCGAGCGTGATCTCCATGTTGTAGCGGAGATCGTGGCCGCGCATCTGGCCGTTGCCGCGCCGGCCCCCTCGCCCGCGGCCGCCCATGAATTCGCCGAAGAGATCGTCGAATATGTCGGACATGGAGGCGCCGCCGAAGCCGCCGCCCATTCCGCCGGGCCCGCCGCGCGCGCCGCCCATTCCGCCCTCGAAGGCGGCGTGGCCGAACTGGTCATAGGCCGCGCGGGACTGTTCGTCCTTCAGCACGTCATAGGCTTCGTTGAGTTCCTTGAAGCGCTGCTCCGCTTCCTTGTCGCCCTGGTTCTGGTCGGGGTGATATTTCTTCGCGAGCGAGCGGTAGGCCTTTTTCAGCTCATCCGCATTCGCGTTCCGGCTCACCCCGAGCACGTCATAGAAATCGCGCTTCGACATGGGGGATCACCCTGAATGAGTGGCGGCGGATGCGCTTTCGCGCACCCGCTCCGCCTTGTGAGATGTGAGAACTGCTTGCGTCATGACGCAGCCGGATCAGGCGGACTTGTCCTGATCTTTCTTGTCGTCGTCGACTTCCTCGAAGTCGGCATCGACGATATCGTCATGGGCCTTGCCGCCCTCGCCGCCGCCCGCGGCTTCCGCCTCGGCTTCGGCCTGCGCCGCCTTGTAGAGCGCCTCGCCCATCTTCATCGAGACCTGCGTCAGCGCTTCCGACTTCGCCTTGATCGTGGCGGCATCGCCATCCTTCAGCGCGGATTTGAGCGCCTCGAGCGCGGCCTCGACTTCCGCCTTCACGTCGGCGCCGATCTTGTCGGCGTTTTCGGCGAGCGTCTTTTCAGTGCCGTTGGCAAGGGCTTCGGCGTGGTTGCGGGTTTCCGCCTCCTCGCGGCGCTTCTTGTCTTCTTCCGCGTGGGCCTCGGCATCCTTCACCATCTTCTCGATGTCGGCTTCCGAGAGACCGCCCGAGGCTTCGATGCGGATCGTCTGTTCCTTGTTCGTCGCCTTGTCCTTTGCCGACACGTTCACGATGCCGTTCGCGTCGATGTCGAAGGCGACCTCGATCTGCGGCACGCCGCGCGGCGCGGGCGGAATGCCCACAAGGTCGAACTGGCCGAGCAGCTTGTTGTCGGCGGCCATTTCGCGCTCGCCCTGGAAGACGCGGATCGTGACCGCCGACTGGTTGTCTTCAGCCGTCGAGAAGGTCTGCGCCTTCTTGGTCGGGATCGTCGTGTTGCGCTCGATGAGCCGCGTGAAGACGCCGCCCAGCGTTTCGATGCCGAGCGACAGCGGCGTCACGTCCAGCAGCAGCACGTCCTTCACATCGCCCTGCAGCACGCCCGCCTGGATGGCCGCGCCCATGGCGACGACCTCATCCGGGTTCACAGACATGTTCGGCTCCTTGCCGAAGAACTGCTTCACGGCTTCGCGGATCTTCGGCATGCGCGACTGGCCGCCGACGAGAACGATCTCGTTGATCTGGCCGGCCGATACGCCCGCGTCCTTCAGCGCCGCCTTGCACGGGTCGATCGTGCGCTGGATGAGGTCTTCCACAAGAGCTTCGAGCTTCGCCCGCGTGATCTTCATGGTGAGATGCTTCGGACCGGAAGCATCCGCCGTGATGAAGGGCAGGTTCACTTCCGTCTGCGTCGCCGAGGACAGTTCGATCTTCGCCTTTTCGGCGGCTTCCTTCAGGCGCTGCAGCGCGAGCTTGTCGCCGCGCAGGTCGATGCCGTTTTCCTTCTTGAACTCGTCGGCGAGATAATTGACGAGACGCATGTCGAAGTCTTCGCCGCCGAGGAACGTGTCGCCGTTCGTCGACTTCACTTCGAAGACGCCGTCGCCGATCTCGAGGATCGAGACGTCGAACGTGCCGCCGCCAAGGTCATAGACCGC
Source organism: Alphaproteobacteria bacterium (assembly GCA_033838765.1). Taxonomy (GTDB): domain Bacteria; phylum Pseudomonadota; class Alphaproteobacteria; order Parvibaculales; family Parvibaculaceae; genus Parvibaculum. The sequence goes on along the minus strand of JAJLKS010000501.1, from coordinate 221 downwards.
GATCAGCTCGCCATCCTTCTTGTCGAGACCATAGGCAAGGGCTGCCGCCGTCGGCTCGTTGATGATGCGCAGCACTTCCAGACCGGCGATCTTGCCGGCATCCTTGGTGGCCTGGCGCTGGCTGTCGTTGAAGTAGGCCGGAACGGTAATGACCGCCTGGGTTACGGTTTCGCCCAGCGAGCGCTCGGCGGTTTCCTTCATCTTCTGCAACGTGTAGGCGG
>JAJLKS010000500.1:0-12852 GCA_033838765.1 Alphaproteobacteria bacterium | reverse complement strand
TGAAATAGCGGAAGAAGGCGGCGGTGCCATAGACCTCACCTGTCGCATCGCCGATCGGCTTGCCCTGTTCCTGGGTCAGCAGGCGGGCAAGGTCGGCACCATTCGCCTCGATCGCATCGGCAATTGCATTCAGCGCCTTCTTGCGCTCGGCGATGGGCGTTGCGGCCCAGCCAGGGAAGGCGGCCTTGGCGGCGGCGACGGCTTCGTTCAGCTGCGCTTCCGAGGCGCGCGGGCAAAGGGCTACGGGCTCTTCCGTTGCCGGGTTCAGGACAGGCGTGGACTTCGCACCGTCGACCAGCTTGCCATTGATGAGGAGCTTGTATTCGCTCATGGCTTCATTCTCCCTGTGGGCTCCGGCCTGGCGGAGCATTCTTGTAATAAGAAGGCCGGACGAAGCTTAGCCCCGCCCGGCCCCATTTGCGATTCGCAAGTTGCGGCGGCTCAATGCGTGCCGGTGCGCAGCTCCGCATCGGCGCGGCGGGCGCGGGGTGCCGAGGCCTTGATGGCCTCGCCGCCGAAGCGCTCGCAGGCTTCCTCGAGGCGGACGATCTGATTGTCCACGAGGCGGCGCTGTTCCTTCACCGCATCGAGGCGCTTGCGGAAGAACTGCGCGGCCAGGCGGTTCTGTTCAGTGAGGTCATCCTTGTTATAGGCATCGAGGATCTGACGGATTTCGTAAAGCGTCAGTCCGACATCGCGGCCATTGACGATCAGGCGGACGCGGGCACGGTCGCGATGCGAGTAGATGCGCGTCTGGCCGCGGCGCTCAGGCTCGATCAGCCCCTTTTCTTCGTAGAAGCGGAGCGCGCGATGCGTGATGCCGAACTCATTGGCAAGGTCTGTGATCGTGTAGGTCATGTGATGCAACCTCCCTTGAGGGCGGGCGGAAGCTGCGAGGCCGCTTCCGCCCGGTCAGTCACTGTTACTTCAGGCGTTCGATGATGACGGCAGGCGCCATGCCGCCCGCCGCGCACATGGTCACGAGGCCGTAGCGCAGGTCGCGGCGCTCCAGCTCATCGAGCACGGTGCCGATAAGGATCGAGCCCGTGGCACCGATCGGATGGCCAAGCGCCATGGCGCCGCCATTCACGTTGACCTTTTCGCGGTCGAGCTTCAGGTCGCGGATGAACTTTTCGGCAACGACGGCGAAAGCCTCGTTGATTTCGAAGAGGTCGATATCGCCGATCTTCATGCCGGCCTTTTCCAGCACCTTCTTCGCGGCGGGAACCGGCGCGTTGAGCATCAGCGTCGGGCAGTCGCCCATATTTGCCGTGGCGACGATGCGCGCGCGGGGCTTCAGGCCGTTCTTCTCGGCATACTGCTTGGAGGCAAGCAAGATGGCAGCCGCGCCATCCACGACGCCCGACGAATTACCGGCATGGTGGATGTGGTTGAACTTCTCAAGCTGCGGATAGCGCTTGCGGATCAGATCGCCATAGGTCGTGCCTTCGGCGTCGACCGGGATGCCGGCCCAGGCTTCGAAGGAAGGCTTCAGCGACGACAGGCCTTCCATCGTCGTCTGCGGACGGGGGAACTCTTCATGGTCGAGCGCGACCGTGCCATCGTCGTTGTAGACGGTGACGAGCGACTTCGCGAAACGGTTTTCCTCGAGTGCCTTCGCCGCGCGCTGCTGCGAAACGAGCGCAAGCTCGTCCACGGCCTTGCGGTCGATGCCTTCGAGCGTCGCTATCGCATCGGCGCAAACGCCCTGCTGCGACTGCGGATGCTGCTTGCGCAGATGCAGGTTGCCCGCGTCCATCATCGGCGGCGTCTTCGGGTCCGCAGTTGCGGAGGTGTAGCTCATCATTTCCGTACCACCGGCGATGACGAGGTCTTCCATGCCGGACATGATCTGCGCCGCGGCGAGGTTCACCGTCGTGATGCCCGAGCCGCAGAAGCGGTCGAGCGTCACGCCCGACGCCTTGATGGAATAGCCGGCGTCGAGGGCTGCCATGCGGCCCATGTCGCCGCCCTGTGCGCCGCGCTGGGACGAGGTGCCCCAGATCACGTCGTCAACTTCATCCGTCTTCAGTTTGTTGCGCGCGGCAAGCGCGCAAAGAACCGTGGGGGCGAGATGGTGGGGGTGCAGATGGGCGAGCGAGCCCTTGCCGACCTTGCCGATGCCGCGCGGTGTGCGGCAGGCGTCGATGATATAGGCGTCAGACATTCACGTTTCTCCCTGATGTCCTGTTCTTCGGGTTTGATATGTCAGTTCTGGCCGGTGAGAAGCACAACTTTCACGCAGTCACCACGATGCTGGTCTGCGATAGCCTGGTTGATCGCACTCAACGGATAGGTCTTGATGAGCTTGTCGAAGGGCAGCTTGCCCTTCTTGTAGAGCTCCATCATTTCGGGAATGAAGGTATCGGGGTCGCTGTCGCCCTCGATAATGCCTTTCACGGTATGGCCGAAGGTCACGGCCTGCATGAGATCGCCGGGCATGGGCGTGCCCGGAGGGGCGATGCCGACAATGCCGAAAGTGCCATGTGGCCCCAGGCACTGCATCACCGATTGCAGGAGCGGGGGAATCCCTGTCGTGTCGAAGGCATAGTCGACACCGATGGGGACGATTTCGCGCACGGCGGCAGGAAGGTCCGTTGCCACAGCCGGATCGAGCGCATGGGTTGCGCCAAGCTCCAGCGCGAGCTTGCGGCGGGCTTCATGCGGCTCAAGCACGATGATCGTCTCGCAGCCCTGAACGACGGCGCCCATAACGGCCGATAGACCGACCGCGCCACCACCGAGAATGAGGAGCGATGAGCCCTTTTCGCAGGCGAGCGAGCGCATGATGCCGCCGGCGCCCGTCTGAACGCCGCAACCGAGCGGTCCTGCAAGTTCCAGCGGGAAATCCGCCGGCACCTTCACGACATTGCTCTCATAGGTGATGCAATGCGTGGCGAAGGAGGACTGGCCGAAGAAGTTGCTGCCGATATCCTCGCCATTGCCATGCAGCACCCTGGTTCCATCGGAGCGCATGCCCGCATAGTTCAGCAGGGGCATGGTGTGGCAATAGGCCGGATCGTCCTTTTCGCAGCGCGCGCAGGCGCCGCAGGAGCGGAAGGTGACGGCGACGCGGTCTCCCGGCGCCACCTTGGTCACGGCGGAACCCACCTTCTCGACGATGCCCGAGCCTTCATGGCCGAAAACGGCTGGCAGCGGGATCGTCTGGCTGGCCTTGAAGACGAGATCGGTGTGGCAAAGGCCGACGCCGACGACACGGACCAGAATCTCGTCCGGGCGCGGCTCGTCGATTTCCAGCTCTTCGATGCTGAAATCCGCCTCTGGGGCGCGCGCGACCGCCGCCGTGATCTTCATGCCCTGCCTCCCGGCTCCCGCTGTACACGGGTTATTTTTAATGGCGCATTTAAAAATTTAAATCTATATTTAAATCGAAAAAGGCACGGATGCAAGGAGGCCTTTCGTGGAGGCGCAAGAGAAGGGAAAGGCGCGGGCGGCACCCCCGCGCCCGGCGGCGCGGGATCTGCTGCTCGATGCCGCGAGCGCCGTCATGAGCGAGCGCCAGACGATCGACGTGCCTCTGGCCGACATCGCGGCGCGGGCGGAAGTGAACGTGGCGCTGGTCAGCTATTATTTCGGCGGCAAGGACGGGCTTCTGCTGGCGCTCGCCAAACGCGATGCGGCAACGGCGCTTGGCGAACTCGACCGGCTGCTCTCGCTCGACATGCGGCCCGCCGAAAAACTGCGGCGCCATATTGCCGGCGTCATCCGCACCTTCTTCCGCTACCCCTATCTCTACCGGCTGCTCGCCGTGCTGATGCGCGACAGCTCCGAGGAGAATGCGCGCGAAATCACGACCTTCTTTGCCGAACCGCTCGCGCGGACCGCAAAGGAGTTGATGGAAGCGGGGATCGCCGACGGCACGATCCGCCCGATGGACCCGACGCTCTTCTATATGGCTGCGCTTGGCGCCTGCGAGCAGATATTCGCAAACCGGTCCATCCTGAAATTCGTGCATGGCGTCGATGGCATCGACGAGGCTCTGATGCGCCGCTACTCCGATGTCGTACTCGAAGTGCTGACGCGCGGTTATCTGGAACCCAATGCCAAATAGCCGCCACAAGAGTTAAGAACCGTTCCGTATCGGGACGGGATTTCAGGTGCGGACAAACGTGCCTTGCACTCCTCACGCCCGTTGAAACTTGCTATACTGCGTCTACCTCTTTCGCCGAGGTGGTGTGGCATGATTAGATTTGCAGTCAAGATACTGATTGTGATGGTGGCTGCGGGATATGCCGTCCGGCAGGCCGAACCGCCGGCTGTAAACGACCGTCAGCCGCAGGTCATCCATGCTGCATATATGACGGGCACGGATGAATATTCGCCCGCGCTGGTTGCCAGCGAACTCTCAAGCTTCACCAATGTCCAGATCGTTGTCGCGCAGGCCTCGCGGGATGTTGCCGGATTCTGCGAAAGACAGCCTCTTGCCTGCGAGGCGGGCCGGGAACTTCTCCGCCGCACAGCGGCGGGTGTTCGCGATATCTCGGCGCGTATCGCAGGTGACGGAAACGCAGGCAATGACGAGATATCGTCTTCCCGATACACCCCTTCCGGCGATCCGGCGATCCCGGCGGCCCCTCCTCCGCGCTATGTGACGTTCTGACCCGGGGCGGCCCCGGAGAATGGCCTCTGGCCGCATGCCAGATCGCGCAAGGCGGCGTGGAGGCGCATTGCCGTTTGAGGCATCTCCCGCTTCAGATCCGACAGGCGCTTCAGCATGTTTTCAGCCGTGAGATGGGCGACATCGAAGCGCCGGCTCACCTGCGAAATGCTGAGCGAGGCGCCTGAGACCTCGATCATGTTGAACAGCCGCACCCAATGCGCGACTGGCAGGCGCGTGCGGTGCAGCGGCGTGCCGGAGGTCACCGAGAACTGGCAGCGGCGGCAGGCGCGGCAGGTCCAGAGGCCGGGCCGCGTCGCAAGCTTGCTCGCATGACCCACCGCACCGCAATTCGTGCATACGGGCCCTTCCGGCCAGCGCGCATGTTCGAGGAGGCTGCGGCAAAACTCATCCGAGCGCAGCAGATCCTGAACGGAAATCCGGGAAACGGCTGGCTCTGCGCTGGCGCGCGGTTCTCCCGCATGATGCGAATATGACATCGTCTCTACCTCGCGCGATGCAACTTGTCCGATCCAGAAGAACGAACGGCCAGGCGGCACGGTTCCAGCCTTTTTCTAATGGCGTTCATTGCAAAGGCGCGCCGGGAAAGCGGCAGCCAGCAAGGAATATTTCGTACCCGATGCAACGGATTCCGCCCTGACACGTTATCGCTTCATATCAACGGGACGGGAGACGATGGCAATGTTGCCGGAACGGGACCAACTCAAATGGGAGCGGCGCCTTCGCGCCTTTTGCATAGTCGGCGGGACAGCCTTCATTGCGAGCCTCCTGGTCGCAAGGCCGCTGACGGAATCCTTCGAACTGATGTGGCATGTCGTTCCGCTTCTCATCATTTCGCTGTTTGCGCTGCTTATCGGCGGCGGGACGGTTTGGCTCATCCTCCAGATATCGATTGCGCATCAGGCTGGACGGGACATGGCGGCGCGGCTCAGGCCTGCAAGCATCCGCTCGCCACGAGGCTTCTGAACGAGGGAACCCCGATCGGCGCGACGCGTTATCGATCCCGATACGGACGACCTGGATACCGCTATCGCGGCCCGTGCACACAACAATGGAGCGGTGACAAACATGCTTTACTGGACAGCCGTTTTCTTCATCATCGCCGTTATCGCAGCCGTCTTCGGCTTCGGCGGCATTGCCGCCGCCTCGGCGGAGATTGCGAAGATCCTCTTCTTCATTTTCATCGTCCTGTTCATCGTCAGCCTGATCTTCGGGCTTGTGAACCGGCGGCGGCCGCCGCTGTAGGGTGCAGGATCATCAGACATCGAAGGGCCCTCCGGGGCCCTTCTTCGTTTCGCCCGCTGTAAGAAGGACGGAACGAAAGGCGCTGCGAAGTGTTCCTTATGCAAGACCTGCCGCACGGCAGAATTGAATTCACGACAAGGGAGACCGGAATGAACTGGGATCAGGTTGAAGGCAACTGGACGCAGATGAAGGGCAAGGTGAAGGAAACCTGGGGCGATCTCACCGACTCCGACATCCGGAAAATCGAAGGCAAGCGCGACCGGCTGGCAGGCGTCCTGCAGGAGCGGTACGGGAAGAAGAAGGAAGAAATCGAGCAGGAGATCGATGGCTGGCTTAACCGCCATTGAGGCAGACGGCGCTTGCGCCCTGACAATGCCGCCCGGGGACCTCTCCGGGCGGCATTTTTTGTCCGCGCGCGAATGATATCTGTTTACGGATCGACCCGTGCGGGTTGACCTTCACATCTGCGCCACATTCGACGCCGCTTACCGGCAGTCCCATTTCAGGAAAACCCGCATCGAAATGTGGGCTTTCGGCTCAACTTGCGGAAATCAGGCGGCTTTTCCGCCTGAACCTTTCCCGCACTCGCGCGTTCTAAAGGTATCAGCAATTTGCGCGGCCATCACATTCGCGCCCAATCGGCGAATAAACTGAACATCATGATGGAAAACAGGCAAAAGGGAGCGCGGACAGGGGATGCAGCCGCTTCAAGACGCGAAGCCAGTGCCAGGGGAGCAGCCCTTGGCCGGGAACTCCGCCAGATTTACCGCGACGTCGCGCAAGAGCCGATTCCCGCGGAATTCCGCAAGCTGCTCGAGCAGCTCGACAGCAGCGACGGCAAATGACGGCATGACAGAAACGGCAGAAGCAGACGTGGCACAACCGCTGAGCGACAACGAGTTCAAGACGGAGCTCGAGGCGCTCATTCCGCATTTGCGTGCCTTTGCGCGCAATCTCTGCGGGCGGGCTGACATGGCCGACGATCTTGCGCAGGATGCGCTGCTCAAGGCTTGGGCGGCGCGCAAGCGCTACAAGGCCGGCACGAATATGCGTGCCTGGGTTTTTGTCATTCTGCGTAACCAGTTCCTGTCGCAGATGCGCCGCTCGCGCTTCAAGGGTGAATGGGACGAGGGGGTTGCCGAGCGCACTCTTTCGACACCCGCACACCAGGATCACGAGATGCAGCTTTCCGACCTTCAGCGCGCCTTGATGCGGCTGCCGGATGCACAGCGCGAGGCGCTCATTCTCGTGGGAGCGGGCGGCTTTTCCTATGAGGAGGCGGCGGGCATCTGCGAATGCGCGATCGGCACGGTGAAGAGCCGCGTGGCACGGGCGCGCGCCGCTCTCGACGAGATGATCGACAAGGGGCTGCTGCCGGCACGCAGCGAAGGCGCGCTCAGCGCCGGCGACGCAACCGATGCGATCATGGATGAGATGTCGCGGCTCGCTGACTGAGCGAAAACGCGAAACGAAAAAAGGCGCCGTCGCAGGACGGCGCCTTTTCCGTGTTCAGGACCCCGGTCAGGCCGCCGCGCTTTCCTGCGCATTGAAGAACAGGGCCTGGCCGATGGCCGCCTTGACGGTGCTCTGAAGGAAGGGCTTGGTGATAAGGAAGGTCGGCTCCGGGCGCTCGCCTGTCAGCAGGCGCTCGGGATAGGCGGTGATGAAGATCACCGGCACGGAGAACCGCGCAAAAATGTCCTTCACGGCATCGATGCCGGAGCTTCCGTCGGCCAGCTGAATATCCGCGAGGACAAGTCCGGGCCTGCGCGCTGCGACGGCGCTCGCGGCTTCGTCGCGCGTGACGACCGTTGCCATTACGTCATGGCCAAGTTCGCGCACGATCTGCTCAAGATCCATCGAGATGATCGGTTCGTCTTCGATGATGAGCACCGTCGTCGCGATCTGTGCGTCGATCTCCTTCAGCGCTGCATCGACAAGCGAGGCGACTTCGCCCGGCGCGACGCCGAGGATCGTCGCGGCTTGCTGATTGCTGAACCCCTCCATCGCCGTCAGAAGCAACGCCTGCCGGTTGACGGGCGTCACATGGGCAAGCCGCTTCGTAACCACGCCTTCGATGCCCGAGGCGGCCTCATGGTCCGTTGCGCCGACATCGACGCTCGACCAGATGGTGTGAAAGGCCCCGTAGAGCGCGACCCGGGGGTCGAGCTTGCGGTCGAGAATGGCCTCGTCGGCAATGATCGCTTCCAGAAGCGTTCGGACATAGGCATCGCCGGCCTTTTGCGTGCCGGTGAGCGCCCGCCCGTAGCGGCGCAGATGCGGCAGAAGCGGGGCAATCTGTTCAGCAAGAGACATTGGTTTCATGAACTCCGTAGATGACGGCGGAAGGCTTTTCTGCAGGACGCCCTGCGGCGGTTGAAAATCGCAAAAAATCTTGTTGTTTATGGAACCCGCGGGAGGCGGAAGAGTTTCATCCCATAGAAAATATTTTCCCCCGAGGCCCGAAAGGGCTGAAAACGCCCGGATTCCGGCCCGAGGAGTGCAGATAGCGTGGCGGACGAAACTGAAAAGCGGCCCGGCCCCGACAGGGACAAGGCGGTGGCGCGCAGCCGGGTCGAGCAGAATGCACGGCGCGAAGCTCTGGGCACAGGGTTGCGCCGGGCTTACCAGAAAGTGCTGAGCGAACCGGTTCCGGATGAGTTTTCCGCATTGCTGAGCAAGTTGTCGGACAAGGAAGACGGCCGCGACGGGGGCAAGTAGTCGCCGGCGCGGACCGTTCGGTCTTGCCGGAGATGAACAGGATGAGAACAGGGGCCAGCCATTGGCATTCGGGGCCAAAGCAGCGAACTGGTTGAGACATTTTGGCCGGTCGCCCGAGGGGCGTCCAACGCTGCAAAGCCGCGTCGCCCTCCGTCTTGCGTTCATTCTGCTTCCCGTTTGCCTCGCCGCCGGATTTGCCCAGTACAGCCAGATTCTCCATAGCGGCGCCTTGCGCGAACAGGTTGCGATCGCGTCGGGCGAGGCGACGCTGGTTCGTCACCGCAGTGCGCTGCAGGAGATCGAAATATTCCTCGAAACGATTTCCTCTGCCCTGCCGGGCGACATCGAGGATGCGCAAGCCTGCGACGATGTCTTCCGGCGCGTCCTGCCGCAGAACGGATATGTCGCGTCGCTTCGCCTGCTGACGCTTGACGGCGGAACCGTCTGCAGCGTTCCGGCGCGCCCGGCGGATAGCGGCGAGCCGGTTCCCTCCTGGTTCGAGAATGCGCTGGGCGCACAGCAGTTCATCATCCGGGTGCCGAACCTCACGTCACGGTCTGCCGCCGAGAACGAGCAATTGCCGATGATGAAGGCGGCGCTTCCCGTGTTCGATGGCGACCAGCATGTGGCAGGCCTCATTGCGGCTCAGATTCCCGCACGGTTTCTGGCGCTGCTTGCGGAAAAGACGGAGTTGCCGGGCTCGGCCGCCATCGCCATTACCGATCCGTCGGGGCGCGTTCTTGCGCAGCGCAGCCGCGGTACCGCGATCGAAGGCTGGATGCCATCCAGCCTGACGCGGGCGGGCGAGCTGACCACCGGCGCCTTTGCCCATGCGGGCGATGACGGCATTCGCCGGATCTATGTGATTTCACCGCTTCCCGGAAATCTGTTCGGGATCTATGCGCAGGAACCGGAAGACCCTTCTCCCGGCGGGCGCACGATCCTCTACTTTCTGCTGCTCTTTCCCCTCATCATCTGGATTCTCGCAAGCCTGCTTGCAGGCTGGGCGGCGGACCACATGGTCATCGAACCGCTCAACAAGGTGCGTCACGCGATCCGACGCTACATTTCGGGCGACGATACCGCCCGCATCGAACACGACGACGACGCACCTGCGGAAGTGCAGGCGCTTGCGACAAAGTTCAATGCGCTTGCCGACGTGATCCATGCACGCAACGAGGAACTGCGCTCGGCCGTGGCGCATCAGAAGGCGCTGGTTCGCGAAATCAACCACCGTGTGCGGAACAACCTGCAGGTGATGAACAGCCTGCTCAGCCTGCAGAGCCGCCGTGCCGAAACCCCCGATCAGGCCGCAATCTTTCAGGATGTGCAGCGCCGCCTCAACGCGCTCGGTATCGTGCATACGGCTTTCTATCAGGGCGACGATCTTCGCTCTGTCGATCTTGCGGACCTCCTTCGCGATCTCTGCCACTCGACGGAACAGCAGATGTCGACCGAGTGGGGGCGGCCCGTCGTCACCCTGCATTGCCCGAGACCCGTTCATGCGCTGCCCGATGCGGCGCTGACACTTGCCTTTCTGGTCACCGAACTCATTGCCGAGGCGGCACCTCAACTGGCGCCCGACGGCCAGCCGGCGAGCCGCTTCGATTTCGAGCTGGTTCTGGCACCCGGCGGCGGCTCGGTGCTCACCATGCGCGTCGATCAGCCGGTGCTCGGCGAACTGATGGAAAGCCGGCCCGGCGAAGCGCATATCAAGCTCTTTCGCGGCCTTATTCGCCAATTGAGAGCCCGGATGGAAGTCGATGGCGACAATTGCGTCGTGACGGTCACACTGCCGCCGCTCGCCTGAAGGGCTCCCGGGGCACACCCCTGTAAAACCTTCATTCTGCGACAAAAAATGCGAGTCATTTGCATTTACTTCCCCCTTGCGCGCTTGTATGACGCTTTCTTGACATTGAGAACCATACGCAAGAAGGGGGACTTCATGGCGTTCACGAATGGAAAAGCCGCATCGGTGGCGAGCGTGCTTGCGCTTGTGCTGAGCGCCTCGCCCGCCCTGTCGCAGGACGCGGCCGAGAAAGACGGAGAAGAAGGCAAGGGCTCGTCGCGGACCTATATTCTCGACACCCTTCTCGTAACCGGCTCACCGGAAAGCGCGGCAAATGTCGGCGGTTCGGCGAGCTTCATTTCCAGCGAGGAAATCGAGAAGTTCTCCTATACCGACGTCAATCGCACCCTGCGCCTTGTGCCGGGCGTGCAGCTGCAGGAAGAGGAAGGCTACGGCCTGCGGCCGAATATAGGCATTCGCGGCTCGGGCACGGACCGCAACAACAAGATCGTCATCATGGAGGATGGCGTGCTGATGGCGCCGGCGCCCTATGCCGCGCCTGCCGCCTATTACTTCCCCTTCATGGGCCGCATCGAGGCGGTGGAAATCGTCAAGGGTCCGGCCGCCATCAAATACGGCCCCTCGACCATTGCCGGGGCGATCAACCTCTTCTCGACCTCCATTCCAGAAAACGAGGATGGCGGCCTTTCGGGTTCGCTGAAAATTCTCGGCGGCGAAGATTCGACGCTCCGTGTGCATGGCTATGCGGGCGGCTGGATGCCCATGTCGGATGCCTGGGAAGTCGGCATTCTCGGCGAGACGCTGCAAGACCGTACCGACGGCTTCAAGGAACTCGATAGCGGTGGCGATACGGGCTATCGCATTCAGGACTATCTCGGCAAACTTGCTTTCCGCTCGACGGCGGAATCCGGTCTGCGCCACTCCTTCGAATTCAAGGTTCAGCGTTCGGACGAAGTATCCGACGAAACCTATCTCGGCCTGACACCCGCCGACTTCGCGGCCAATCCCTACCGGCGCTATGCGGCAAGCCAGGTCGACGAGATGAATGTCGAACACATGACGCTGCAGGCCTCGCATCGGGTCGACTTCACAAATGATCTCAACCTGACGACAACCGCCTATTATCACGACACAAAGCGCGCGTGGTACAAGATCAACGATGCGCGGCTTGGCGGCGCGCCGGGCTGGACGAGCATTTCCGCCATCCTTGGCGATCCCGTCACGAATGCGGCGGAACTTGCCGTGCTGAAAGGTGCGGCAGGCGAAATCCGCGTCCGCAACAACAACCGCGAATATTATTCGGCGGGCATCCAGTCGGTGCTGGGCTCGTCCTTCATCACGGGCGATGTTGCGCACTACCTCGAACTCTCCGTGCGCTATCACGAGGACGAGGAAGACCGCTTCCAGAACGACGACATCTACACCATGGCAGGCGGCGTGATGACGCTCTCCGCACGCGGCGCACCCGGCAGCCAGGACAACCGCGTCGGCGATGCCAAGGCATGGTCCTTCTTCGTTCAGGACACGATCGACTGGGGCAAGCTCACCGTCACGCCGGGCCTGCGCTACGAATCGATCAAGCTCCGGCAGACACGCTGGGGGCTCGCCGACCCCAACCGCACCGGCCCGACCACTGTTGCCGAGAATTCGGTAGATGTGCTCATCCCCGGCATCGGCGCGGTCTATTATCTCAATGACGAGTGGCAGCTTGTCGGCGGCGTGCATCGCGGGTTTGCTGCGCCGGGACCCGGCTCCACATCGGACGCGGAAGAGTCCGTCAACTACGAAGCAGGCTTCCGCTATGGCGCGGGCGCCCTGTCCTTTGAAGCGATCGGCTTCTACAACGACTATTCGAACCTGATCGGCACCTGTACCGCATCGACGGGCGGCGGTTGCGCCATCGGCACGCAGTTCGACGGTGGCGAAGTCGATGTGAAGGGCCTCGAGCTTACGGCAGGCTACGATGCGGCGGGCCTTCTCGGCACGAGCTTCGCCGTGCCGCTGGCAGCGATCTATACCTACACGGATGCCGAGTTCAAAACGAGCTTTGCCAGCGGCTTCGGCCCCTGGGGCACCGTGATCGCAGGCGACGAACTTCCGTATGTGCCGAAGCACGCGCTCACGCTTTCGGCAGGCCTTGAAGGCGAAGGCTGGCGCGCGAACCTCATCGCAAACTATGTCGATGAGACGCGCTCGGTCGCCGGCCAGGGTGCGATCCCTGACAATGAGCTCATCAACGAGCGCGTCGTGTTCGACTTCTCGACCGAAGTGGAAATCGCGCCTGGCATCAGCGTGATCGGCATCGTCGAGAATCTGACCGACGAGGTCTACAATGTAGCCTTCGATCCGGCAGGGGCGCGGCCGGGCAAGCCACGCACCATTCTGGGCGGCGTTCGCTTCGACTTCTGAGCGCTGGCGCAAGGACGAGAACAAGGCG
>JAJLKS010000499.1:0-2628 GCA_033838765.1 Alphaproteobacteria bacterium | reverse complement strand
TACGTCTCCCCTTTCCGAAAATCCGGTTATTGTTGGCAGGAGTTTACCGGGGATGGGCAGCGGCCCACAACCACCACCATGCGTGCGTTGAAACGGCTAATCCGCCGCTGCGTCAAATCTCAGCCTTCGACCACGAAACAGGCAATCTTGCGCTGCTCCAGCGCCTTGCAGGCTGATTTGGCGTCCGCAGCCGCGCCAAAGGCACCGGCCTGAAGCCGGTAGAACACGCCCTTTTCACCGAGATCCGCCCTCTGGATCGCGTGCCCGGCCCCGCCGATGATCGGCCCGGCCGCCGCCGAAACGTCCCGCCACGCCTTTTCGGCCAGCGCCTCTTCCCGGAATGCGCCAAGCTGCAACCTGTAGCGCGCCTCTCCTGCCGGTTCCGCCACCGGGGCCATCCGGGCGTTGGCCAAAGCCATGGGGGCCGGTCGTGGCACATCGCCACCCGGTCGGAGCGAGCCTGTGATGATCTCGTCATTCGCCTGCGTCTGATCGGCCGCCGGTGACGCATCGGCGATCAGCGCCGGAGGCTGCGCTTCTTCGCGCGGCAGCCGCGTCGCCGTCGTCCGCCAACCGCCGATGCTGGAAATCCGGATGATCTGGGCGCCTTCATTGCCCGACGAGGCTGCCTGAAACGGCGTGATCGTCGAAGGCAGCACCTTTGCCGTCTCGGAGTTCGCGGCTGTCTCGCGACTTGGCGCGTCCGTCCCCGCCCGTTGCGCCTCGAGCGAGGCAAGCTTGGTCGCTGCCAGATCGAACTCCGGATCCATCTGAAGCGCTTGCCTGAGATCGGCTTCCGCCTTCGGCATGTCGCCAAGGCGTTCATATGCGAGCGCCCGACCATAAAGAGAAAGCCGCTTCTCTCGGCCCTGCATGTGTTCGAGCGCTGCCGTATAGCTCAGGATCGCGTTTTCATGCGCGCCGCGCCTGCGTTCCAGATTGGCGAGATTGTGATAGGCCGCCGCATAGCCGGGCGAAAGTTCGATGGCCCGCTTGTAGTCGCGTTCCGCCGCATTGTTTTCTCCGGCCTGCCCGCGGGCAATGCCCCGGTTGTAATGCGCCCTCGCAAGCACTTGGACCGGCAGGCCGCCTGCCTCGATTGCCCGGCTGTAATCGGCGATGGCGGCATCGAGCTGGCCGGTCTTCTGAAAAGCGACACCGCGATGGTGCCAGGCAAGCGCGCGCCCCTCCGGCGTCAGTCCGCCACTGTCCAGCGCATTGGAAAAGTCGACCGCTGCCTTGTCGTAATGCCCGCGCTCGATGGCGTCTGCGCCGGATTTCATCAGTGCGGCGGCTTCGGTTTCCGCGCTGTTGGCGCCTGCAAACTGCGATCCGGCGGGCGTTGCCGCCAGCACGGCGGCAAAAAAGACCGCGGCCATTGCCTGCCGCACTCTCGACATCACGCCCTGCATGGAATGCTCCGCATCGACCGGCCCTCAGCGATTGGCGACAGAGGTTGAACCGGATGCAATCTACCACGCGGCGCCCGCGCGCCCGCGGACGCGCAAAATACCCGATCAATTTCAATGACTTGAAGAAAAACAGCGAATCGCGTTGCGTCTCTTTTGCGACGAATCGGCTATTCGACGGTGACGGATTTCGCCAGATTGCGCGGCTGGTCCACGTCCGTCCCTTTCGAAACCGCCGTGTGATAGGCGAGCAGCTGCACGGGGATCGCGTTGACGATCGGCGCGATCAGCGGGTCGACGGCAGGCACCTCGATTGTCGACCAGAGCCCGCCGCCCGCGCGCGATATGCCGCCCTTGTCGGCGATCAGCAGCACATTGCCGCCGCGAGCGATCACCTCCTGCATGTTGGAGATCGTCTTGTCGAACAGGCTGTCCACAGGCGAAATCACGACCACCGGAACCGCCTCGTCGATCAGCGCAATCGGCCCATGCTTGAGCTCGCCCGCTGCGTAGCCTTCGGCGTGAATGTAGGAAATTTCCTTCAGCTTCAGGGCGCCTTCGAGCGCGATAGGGTAGTTGTGTCCCCGCCCGAGATAGAGCACATCCCGCGCCTTTGCGACTTCCGCACTCAGGGCCTGGATCGCCTGATCCTGCGTCAGCGCATCCGCAACATGCCTCGGCAGTTCAAGCAGCGTCCGCACGAAGCGTGCTTCATCGGCAGCCGCGATTGCACCCCGCGCCAGTCCGGTGCGCACGGCAAGGACAGCCAGCGTGGCAAGCTGGCAGGTAAAGGCCTTGGTGGAGGCAACGCCGATTTCAGGTCCGGCATAAGTCGGCAGGATCGCATCGGATGCCCGCGCGATGGAGGATTCCGTGACATTGACGACAGAAACGATCGTCTGTCCCTGCGACCGGCAATAGTGCAGCGCGGCAAGCGTGTCCGCCGTCTCGCCGGATTGCGATATGAAGACCGCCAGTCCGCCTGCCGGCATCGCCGCTTCGCGATACCGGAACTCGGAGGCGATATCGACCTCGACAGGCACACGCGCATATTTCTCGAACCAGTATTTGGCGACGAGCCCGGCATAGAAGGCCGTGCCGCAGGCAACAATGGTGATGCGCGGCACGGAAGCGAGATCGGCCGGAATGGCAATCTGCCGCAGCTTGTCTGCGAGAGGATCGAGATACTCCGACAGCGTATGGCCGATCACTTCCGGCT
>JAJLKS010000498.1:0-4074 GCA_033838765.1 Alphaproteobacteria bacterium | reverse complement strand
GCCGCCATAGGAGATGCGGGCTTCGGCGATCTGGGAATGCTCGATCGTATTGGTGTTGGTGATGTCTTCCGGACGGACAATGCCGGTGACGAGGAGATCGCGGACCTCGTAGTTCACGCGCACCTGCTGGCGGCCCGCGATCACCAGATTGCCGTTCGGCAGGACGTCGGTGACGACGGCGGCGATGGTGAGGTCGACCTGCTCGCGGCGGTCGACGGAGCCGGCGCCCGCATTCGAGCTCGTGGCGCCGAGATCGGCGAGGCTCGTATTGTCCACGGCATCGGGGAAGACCTTGCCGAGATAGGACTCGTAGCCGAAGAGGTTGTTCACGCCTGCGCTTTCGGCGCTGGAGCGGCTGCGCTGCGTCGAATTGTTCACCTTGGCGCTGTCGGTGATGTTGATGTTCACCGTCAGAATGTCGCCGACGCGGGCAGCGCGCTGGTCGCGGAAGAAGGCGCGGGAGCCGGCGCGCCAGAGCGAGTTCGGCTGATAGACCACCTGTTCGGGCTGCGGCATGCGCATCGACACGGTGGGCGCTTCCGTGCCGATCGGCGCGAGGTCGGGCGCCTTGCCGATATTCGACAGGCGGCCGGGCGCGTTGCAGGCGCCGAGCGTTGCGGCAAGGAGGACGATGGCGGCGAGGCGGGAAGCGGTACCGGCGAACATTGACTTTACCTTTTCGGTGCGAGCCCTGACGGGATTGCGTTTCCGTTACGAATTGTTCGAATGACTGGCGGCGGAGACGGCACGGGCGCTGCCCGGTGCGTCGATGCGGATGCTGTTCGGGCCATCCACGACGCCGCGCAGCGTGCGGTTCGAGCGCGTGTTGAGGACGCTGATAACGTCGCCGACGGCGCCGTTTTCGAGTGCGCGGCCACGAGCGATCAGCGTCAGCGCGCCGGAGGTCAGCAGCATGTCGACCTGGGCGCCCTTTTCCACGACGACAGGCGGCACCATGTCGGCAAGGCGCAGCGGCTCGCCCGCGCGCGCCTGATAGCGCGGCGACATGCCGAGAAGCTGGTCGAGCGAGGTGATGACGTTCTGGCCGATGCGGTTCGAGGGGACGCGCACCCAGTCGATATCGCCGTGACGCACGACATCGCCGGGGCGCATGTCGCGGTTGAGCACCGGCACGTCGGAGACGGGATAGGCGCGGCCCGTTACGCGGTGAAGCGGGCTCAGCATGTCGCTTGCAGGCGCACGCAGGATGGCCGTGAAGCTGCCATTGCGGCGGTTGAAGGCGATCTGTTCGACATTGACCGAGGTCTCGGCATCGTCTGCAACCTGGACGCCGGCTGCGCCGTTCGTGAAGTCGATCTGGAGTTCCGAGGCGGTGGGAAGCCCCGTTGTCTGGGCGCCGATGGCGGCCGCAATCGCGGAGGCGACTTCGTCGTCCGGCACGGCGACGCCGCTGCGGGCGACGACGATATGGCTGAGGCCCGCATCGTTGCGCCATTCGACACCATTGCGGCGCGCGACGAGCGAAATGCGCGAGACGGAGATCTCGCTGCGATGGCCCGGGGCTGGCGCATTGGCGACGACGACGGCGGCGGCCTTGCCGGCAGTGTCGAAGAGGTCGCCGAGCGTGACGGTTTCGCCGGAGACAGTGACGGCGGGGCGAAGCTCCGCCGCATGGGCCGCGCCCACAAGGAGCACGAGAGCGGCGACGGCGGCGAGACGGGAGAAGATACGGATCATCATGGCGCTTACCGCTTACTTAATGTTCGTGGTGACGGACATCATCTCGTCGGAGGCGGTGATGACCTTGGCGTTCATTTCATAGGCGCGCTGGGCGGTGATGAGCGTGGTGATTTCGCTCACCGCATTCACGTTCGAGGTTTCGAGGAAACCCTGCAGAACGCTGCCGACGCCGTCATTGGCGGGAATGCCGATGGTGGGGGCGCCGCTTGCGGTGGTTTCGGTGAAGAGGTTGTTGCCGAGCGGATCGAGGCCGGCATCGTTTGCGAAGGTGGCAAGTTCGATCTGGCCGACGACCTGCGACGCCGTCTCGCCCTGCAGCGTGACCTGGACCTGACCGTCGCGGCTGATGGTGACGTCGATCGCTTCCGGCGGAATGTTGATGCCGGGGGCGAGCGTGTAGCCGTCCGCCGTTACCATCTGACCGTCGGCGCTGATCTGGAAGGAGCCGGCGCGGGTATAGGCGTCCTCGCCGCTCGGCAATTCGACGCGGAAATAGCCGCGGCCCTGGATCGCGATGTCGAGCTTGTTCTCGGTGTTGTCGAGATTGCCCTGCGTCATGATGCGGTTCACGGCGGCGGTCTTCACGCCGAGGCCGACCTGCACGCCTGCGGGCACGATGGTGCCTGCGTCCGACGAGTTGGTGCCGACGCGGCGCAGGTTCTGATAGAGCAGGTCCTGGAATTCGGCGCGCTGGCGCTTGAAGCCCGCGGTGCTCATGTTGGCGATGTTGTTCGAAATCACCTCGACATTGAGCTGCTGGGCCATCATGCCTGTGGCGGCGATGCTGAGCGACTGCATATGCGTACTTCCTTACTCTGCGTTGCGGGCGTGACGGGCGTTAGGCCGCGCTGCCGCCAAGTTGCTGAATGGCCTGACGGCGCATCTGGTCTGCCTGGTCGATGATCTTCTGCGCGCTGGCATAGGCGCGGGAAACCTCGATCATGTTGGTCATTTCGAGGATCGGGTTGACGTTCGATCCTTCGAGAGCGCCCTGCACGAGGCGGATATCCTCGGCCGGGATTTCCTGCTGGTCGGTCTCGAAGAGGGAGTCGCCCGTCTTCTTCAGCGCCTGCGGATTTTCGAAGGTGACGACGGCAAGGCGCCCGCGCAGGCCCTGATCGGTTGAGATGGTGCCGTCGCGCGCGATGGTGATGCCGGTTTCGTCGTTCGCGAAGGCAATGGGAGCGCCCGCATCCGTCAGCACGAGGTCGCCTGCGGAGGTAACGAGCTGGCCTTCATTGTTCAGATTGAAGTTGCCATTGCGCGTGAAGCGCACGCCGTCTTGCGTATCGACCCGGAAATAGCCTTCGCCGGTGATGGCGATGTCGAAAGGATTGCCGGTGGTCTGCAGGGCGCCGTCGCGCATGTTGCGGTACTGGCCGACATCCTGAACGAAGGTGATCCGCTTGTCCGGGCTCAGTTCCGACGCATCGGTCTTCATAAACTGCTCGAACATCATCGTTTCCGCCTTGTAGGCGGTCGTGTTCACATTCGCGATGTTGTTCGCGATGGTCGCCATGTCGCGGGTCATCGCCATCTGGCGCGAGAGACCTATGAGAAGGGCGTTTTCCATATCGGGTCCGGCAGGCGGTTCAAATTCGGGGCGCGGAATTGCGCTGCCAAAGGGAGTGCAGGGCCCATGCCAGATGAATAAACAAGCAAAAACATATAGTTAGTGGTTTTTTGGCCGGGCCGGGCAGGCAGCTTCGGCAGGCTTTACCGGGCAGTTTCTGCCGGGCGGGCGGGTGCGGCAGTCTCTAAAGACATTTCGCGCCGGAGCGGATTTGCCAACGCTTCGTTAACCAAAGTCGGCGAGCATCCGGTTGTAATTCATCGGGGCGCAAAAGGCGCATCCCGGAACTTCTGGGGCATGAACGAAATGGCTGCAGTCGACGCCGACATTTCAGGGGAAGATACCGGAGACGCCGCGCCGCCCGCGAAAAGCAGGCTGGCAGGCAAGGTGCTCGTGCTTTACGTCGTATTGCCTTTGCTGCTGCTGATCGGCGCGGGCGTGGGCGTCTACATGTCGGGCATTCTCGGCGGCGGCGAGGAAGCGGAGGAGGCACCTGTCGTTGCGGCGCCGCCCGTCTATTACGACATGCCCGATTTCCTGGTGAACCTCGCCGGTCCGCCGCCGCAGCATTACCTCAAGATGCGCGTTTCGCTGCAGGTGCGCGACAAGGAAGCGGTGCCGCTGGTCGAGGCCGCAATGCCGCGCATTCTCGACGGCTTCCAGACCTTCCTGCGTGAGCTTCGGCCGGAAGACCTCGAGGGCTCGCAGGGTATGCTGAATCTTCGCGAGGAGCTGATGCGCCGTCTTGCGCTTGCGACACAGGAGCCCGTCGTCAAGGACGTGCTCTTCCGCGAAATCAT
>JAJLKS010000497.1:0-4134 GCA_033838765.1 Alphaproteobacteria bacterium | reverse complement strand
GTGTCGCGCCTCATCGGCGCGCCGCCCGGCTATGTCGGTTTCGATCAGGGCGGCTTGCTCACGGATGGCGTCGACCAGCATCCTCATTGCGTGCTGCTGCTCGACGAAATCGAGAAGGCACATCCGGATCTCTTCAATATCCTCTTGCAGGTGATGGATCACGGGAAGCTGACGGACCATAACGGCAAGAAGATCGACTTCCGCAATGTCGTGCTCATAATGACCACCAATGCGGGTGCTGCCGATATGGCGAAGCCGACCATCGGCTTTTCGCAGAAGAAGCGCGTGGGCGACGATGAAGACGCCATCAAGCGGCTCTTCACGCCCGAGTTCCGCAACCGTCTCGACGCAGTGATCCCGTTCGGCCATCTGCCGCAGGAAGTCATTGCGCAGGTGGTGGAAAAGTTCGTGCTTCAGCTTGAGGCGCAGCTTGCCGACAGGAACGTCACCATCGAGCTCACCGGAGAGGCCAACAAGTGGCTTGCCGAGCGCGGTTATGACGAGCAGATGGGCGCGCGGCCTCTCGCCCGCGTGATTCAGGAAAACATCAAGAAGCCGCTGGCGGACGAGGTTCTGTTCGGGCGCCTGCTCAAGGGCGGCCATGTGGTTGTGAAGGTCGAGGACGATGCGCTCGTCTTCGACATCGAGTCGGCGCAGCCGAGCAGTTCGAGCGGCGGAGGGCCGAAGAAGCCCGGGGCCCGCAAGCCGAAGGACGGTTCGGGTGGCGGCGACGGCGGAGGCACGGTACCGAAGGTGCCGCTTCTCGTGGAGTGAATTCGGTCCGCAACCGGCGGGCTGGAAAAGACAGGGGACGGTCGCGATGGAAACATCCGTGACCGTCCTTTTTCTGTGACAATGAAGAAAGAAACAGGGAGAGAAGAATGATCGGATATGTGATGGTCGGGACGAATGATCTCGACAAGGCTGTGGCGTTCTATGACGACCTGCTTGGCGTGATCGGAGCCAAGCGCGCCATGTCGGACCCGGGCCGTTTCGTCGGCTGGTCGAATGGTGGGCCGATGCTGGCCGTGACGAAGCCACATGACGGCAACAAGGCGACCTTCGGCAATGGCACCATGATCGCGCTCGCGGTCGGTTCGCGCGAAAATGTCGACAAGATGCATGCGATGGCGCTGAGCCTGGGCGGCAAGGACGAAGGAGCGCCGGGCCTGCGCGGTGACACCTTCTATGGCGCCTATTTCCGGGATCTCGACGGCAACAAGTTCGTTGCCTTCCATATGGGCAAGTAAGGCAAATCAGCCGCGCTCAAGAAATTGGCCGCCACTTTTTGAAGTGGCGGCCTTTTTCGTTGCTGAGGATTTTACTGAAGATTTTCGAGGGCTTCGGAGCCCATTGCCTTCACGCAGATGAATTTCCGGTAGCCGCCTTCATATTGAACGCGCGCCGCCTCGTCGAGCTGCGACGGAACCGAGGCTTCGATGGCTGCCTTGCAGGCTTCTTCGCTCTTGAAAATGCCTGCGTCGGTTACGGCATAGGCTTCCGGGCCGGTGAGCAATCCCGACAACACAACAATAATGCTCCACATATCTGCGATTATCCTTTCCTGAGGCGGTAGATGCGGGCGTCGATATCCGACGAGAAATAGATGTCGCCATTTTCAGCGGCGGCGATACCCGTCGGGATGAAGAGAGGCGGCGCGGAATCAGGCGCTGCGAGCCCGATCGGGAGGTTGTCCTTGATCGTCGCCTTGCCGCCGGAATCAAGGTCGATGGCGGTAATGCGCTTCGCGCCGACTTCCGCCACATAGATGCGCCCGTCCGCTCCGATATCGAAGCCCTCCGGTGCATCGAGACCCTCGGCGAGTGTTTTCATCGCTCCGCTTGCGAGATCGATATGGCGGATCTTGCCACCGAGATTTTCGCTCACATAGAGCCCGCCTGCCCCGTCGAGCTTCATCATCGAGGGGCCGTCGAGCCCGGCTGCTATTTCGGTCCTGTCCGACCAGTCGTCGCCGCTGACGCGGATGACGGCGCCGCGCGCATATTCGGCGATAATGACGCTGCCATCATCCAGCGCAATGGCATCCGCGGGTGCGGCAAAGCCGTGATGAAGGGCGCGTGATTCCTCCGACGGCTGATCGAATGTCTGCACTGCGCCCGCGGTCAGCCCGGCCACGGCGATCTGGCCGCCATTTGCGGAAATACCGAGCGGATAGTCGATATTCGACGACCAGACGCGGGCCATTTCCGATACCTGGCCGCTTTCGATATCGAATTTCCGGATCGAGAAGAGGTCGGCAATGTAGATAATGCCGCCGGAAATCTCGATATCGCCTGCAATGGCCAGCGGACCGGACACAATGGTTTCGGCGCTGCCCGTGGGCGTGTCGATGCGGATCACGGCGTTGTCCGCCATATTGGTAATGTAGAGATTGTCCTCCGCGTCGAAGGCAAGATTGTCTATGGCGGGCTCCACTTCGGCGACAAGCGTTTTTTCACCGGTTTCGATATTCACGCGATATACGTGACCCGCCTCGGTGTCGACCAGATGGAGTTCACCCTTCGAGTTGAAGTTCACTGCGGCGGGCGTTGCAAAGCCTTCGGCGATCACTTCCAGCGTTCCTGCGTCGACGTCCACGCGGGCTGCCTGCTTCTTGAACCAGATCGGGCCATAGAGCTTGCCGTCCGGCCCGAAATCGAATCCGTTCAGGCCGCCCATGCCTTCCATGATCTTGCGCGGCGGATTTTCCCCGTGCGGATCGAGTTCGTAAAGCGCATCGCCCAGAAAGACCTGGGTTGCAAAGAGGCGGCCGTCATCGGTCCAGGCGAGGGAGTTCATGCCGGGCAGGCCTTCGGCCAGCGTCAGCAATGTGCCGTCGGGCTTGCGGGCATAGACCTTGCCGTCGAGAAAGGCGGTCCAGGCGAGCGTACCGTCCGGCCCTTCCTCGATGTCGTCGGCCATGCCTGTGGGTGGACCTTCGAAGATACTGGTTTCGCCGGTTTCCCGGTCCACTTCATAAATGGCGCTGCCGACGACGCTCCCTGCGAGCAGCTTTCCGGCGCTGGTCACTGTCAGTCCGTGAATGCCGTGGAAGGGGGAGGGACCGGTAACGGCCTCCATTTCATAGGCAGGCTCGGCTTCAGAGCAGCCTGCGGCAAGCAGGGCGAGCGCAGCTGCGGCAACGCCCAGTTTCAATCCTCGCATCATATCCTCCCCTCGGTGATGCCGTCCTTGTTCCCCCGGACGGCTGTCGATTGCAAATTCTCAGAGTGCCTGTCTGATCCGCTCCGCATGGCGCTTCAATTCCTCGAAGTCGGCCAGTTCGCGTGCATGGAGTTTCAGATCGATCCCCTGCGAGCGCGGAATGATATGCGTGTGAATATGGAAGACCGTCTGCCCCGCGGCGGCGCCATTCAGCTGCGCGATGAGGATACCCGGTGCATCGAATGCCTGTTTCACGGCTGCCGCGAGTTTCTTCGTCGTCTTAGCCATCGCGCCGGCATATTCCGGGTCGAGGTCGAAGAGATTCTCTGCCGGAAATTTCGGAATGACGAGCGTATGTCCTTCTGCCTGGGGCATGACATCCATGAAGGCGAGCGTCATGTCGTCTTCATAGACGGGGAAACAGGGCGCCTCCTTGCGGAGAATCTTTGCGAATATGTTGTTCTGGTCGTAGGCCACGTCAGAAATCGTCCTCCTGGAGTTCTTCGTTCTTCATATCGTGCCGGAAGGGTGCGTATTCGCCAAGGGCGGCAATGTCACGGTCGACATAAAGCCGCTCGCGGGTGAGATATTCGGCAACCGCGTCACGGAACGAGGCATTGGCGATCCAGTGGGCGCTGTGGGTGCGCGTCGGCACATATCCGCGGGCGAGTTTGTGCTCGCCCTGAGCGCCGGCCTCTACGCGGGCGAGGCCGCGCTCGATGGCGAAGTCGATGGCCCGGTAGTAGCAGCATTCGAAATGCAGGAATGGATGATGCTCGATGGCACCCCAGTTGCGTCCGTAGAGCGCGTCGCCGCCGATGAAGTTCAGCGCTCCCGCAATATAGCGTCCGTTTCTCCGCGCCATCACGAGCAGTGTGTCGCGGGCCATGCGTTCGCCGATCAGGCTGAAGAACTCACGCGTCAGGTAGGGCGTGCCCCATTTGCGTGATCCCGTGTCCATATAGAAAG
>JAJLKS010000496.1:0-2717 GCA_033838765.1 Alphaproteobacteria bacterium | reverse complement strand
GAACGAGCAGTTCGGGCCGGAAATTCCTGCACAGCCTGAGGAGACGCTCATTCGCATGAGCATCTCCACCCCGGAAAACGCCCCACCTGCCGGTCTCGCGCGCGACATCCCGGTCGCTGAACGCCATCACCTGATGACCGTTGCGGATGAAACCATTGGCGAGCTTGCGCACCGTTGCATAGAAATTCGCACCCTCGCGGCGTTCATTGAAGTTGCCGACAAGGACAATGCGCATCGCCTCAGACCTCCGGCAACACCTGCTTGAGACGGCCGCCGGTCCGCACTGGCTCGACGCGGCGGGCAAGACCGTCCGCCCCCGTCTCGACAAAGACGCCGCAAAGCGTCGCCGGACCCATTGCAGGCTGGAAGCGGCCGCTCGGAATACGCGTCGTGAAGCGGTTGAGCGGTTCGTCCTTTTCCATGCCGATGACGGAATTGTAGTCGCCGCACATGCCCGCATCCGTCTGATAGGCGGTACCGCCCGGCAATATCTGCGCATCGGCTGTCGGTACATGGCTGTGGGTGCCGACAACGAGCGATGCACGCCCGTCGCAGAAATGGCCCATCGCCATCTTCTCGGACGTCGCCTCGGCATGCATGTCGATGATGATGGCATCCGCCGCCTCGCCGAGCGGACAGGCGGAAATCTGCTTGTCCACCGCCTCGAAGGGACAATCGAGCGCTTCCATGAAAACGCGGCCAAGCGCATTCACGACCAGCACCCGCGCGCCCGACTGCGCCTCGACAAGCGTTGCGCCGCGACCGGGTGTTCCCGCCGGATAATTCGCAGGACGAATGAGGCGAGCTTCTCGCTCGATATGCACAAGCGCCTCACGCTGATCCCAGGAATGATTGCCGAGCGTAATGACATCGGCGCCTGCATCGAAGATGTCGTCGCAGATCGCCGCCGTGATACCGAAGCCGCCCGCTGCGTTCTCGCCATTGATAACGACGAAATCGAGGCCCAGTTCGCGCCGCAGCGCCGGCAATTCGGCAACCAGAGCGTCGCGCCCGCTGCGGCCCACAATATCGCCCATGAACAATAAACGCATGGTCACCTGCCGAACGCCGCGCCGAAGCGCCGCGCCTCCTTCTCCGTCACAATCCAGTCGAGCCGTTCGTCGAATTCGTCTTCGGGTAGGTCTTGGGCTTCCTGCGCCGAAAAGGCAACCCCGACGGCCAGAACCCCGCCGCCGCCCGACCTGAGTGCGGCAAGCGTCCGGTCATAATAGCCGCCGCCATAGCCGAGCCGCCGCCCTGCGTCGTCGAAGGCAAGCAGCGGTACAAGCACGATCTGCGGGCGGCAGACCGCCGCCTTGGGCGAGGGCGCACGCGTGCCGTGATCGCCCGGCTCAAGTGCATCGCCCGGCCGCCAGCGCCGGAAGACAAGCGGCGCATGACGCGTCTCGACCACTGGCAGCGAGCAGACGTGGCCCGCTGCATCGAGCTGGCGAAGAAGTTCCGACGGATCCGCCTCGCTGCCGATGGCGGCGTAACCTGCGATGCCGGTTGCCTGGCCAAGATGCATCGCGGCAAGGAAATGACTGGCGATGGCCGCCGGAGCCGAAGCCGCAAGCGCTGCATGGGCTTCCTCGCGGCGGCGCTTCGCCGCTTCGCGGACGAGATGCTTCGAAGAGGCGCTCATGCACCCATTGCCCGGAAAGGGCCTGAAAGTGGGACCACCGCGACCGTCGGAAGCTCGTTCCTCGGAGACCTACTAACGTAGGTGGGCGCCGTGTGAAGGAGACCACGGTCTCCCTCAGGGACAGCTCCCTTGAGGAGCGTAAGGCCCCGAGAGATATTGTTCCTGACGAGAAGGGCAGTACCCGGCTTCATTCTATCCGTCCTGACGCCTGCCGGGGTGAAATTAATGCCGGGACAGTTTGCCTCACGCAGCTTCGATCCGCCGCGCCAGTTCCTCGATGCGCCGCGCTGCGTCGTCCAGCACATCTGCAAGGGAATCCTCGGCTTCCCGGGTCCGCTCCGCCGCCGACGCACGCTGCGATGACAGGCTCTCAAGCTCCTGTTCCAGCAATTTCACCTTCTGCAGGGCCTCGGACAGCTCATCGGCAACGAGGAGGCCGGCCATGAGCAGCAGCCGCGCATCGCCGACCTGCCCGACCTCCTGCGCCAGCCCCGTGACATGCTTGTTGATATAGGACGCAAGTTCCCGGACATGGGCTTCTTCGCCATCGCCGCAGGCCACCGTGTAGGAGCGGTCATTGATCGAAACCTTCACCTGTCCCATCGCTCAAGCCTCCGCCAGTACTTCCCGGATGCCCTCGATCGCATCGGCCAGCGTCTCGGAAGCACGTTCGTTCAGCTCGTTGAGGCGCCGGGCCTCGGATTTGAGCTGGTCGATCTCTTCGGCAAGACCGGCCCGGTCCTGCTTCAGCGTTTCGGCCTCTTCCTGCAGGCGCTTTGCCGCCTGGGCGCGAAGAACCTGCCGGTTGATCCCGGCTTCCAGCTTGTCCAGAGCGCCGGTAAAGCGGCCCATCGCCGAATCGAGTTTGCTCATTCTTCTGTCCGGCCCTCCTTGATCCGGCCCAAGCGGCCGGACGGCTTCTCCCGCCAAGATAGGCGGGGCGGCGAAACAAGGTCAACGGCGCACCGCCTCTGCCGCTTTCGGGCCCCCTTTGTCCGCCTTGCAAATTCACCAGACCTGCTGCGCAAAACAGGCTCAAATGCGGGGATTCCGCCATTGACTCACGGGGGCC
>JAJLKS010000495.1:0-2861 GCA_033838765.1 Alphaproteobacteria bacterium | reverse complement strand
TGAGGTCCCGGCCTTCTTCACGTCATTTATTTTGCTGCCGACTCATGCACCATGTGCGCCGATAATCGTCACCGAGCAGACATTCTGCGACGGGGCCCCGCCCAGATTGTGGGTGAGCCCGATTTTCGGGTTGGGCAGCTGGCGTTCGCCCGCCCGGCCCTGAAGCTGCAGATACATCTCATAGGCCATCCGCAGACCGGACGCACCGATCGGGTGACCGAAGCATTTGAGGCCGCCGTCGATCTGGCAGGGCACCTTGCCATCGGCATCGTAGAACCCGTCCATGACGTCCTTCACCGCGCCGCCTTCGGGCGAGATGAACAGGTCTTCCATGGTCACGAGTTCCGTCACCGAGAAGCAGTCATGCACTTCCATCATGCTGACCTGCTCGCGCGGATTGTCGATACCGGCCTCCTTGTAGGCCTTCTTGGCGGCAATCCGCGCCGTGTGGAAGTAGCTGCCGTCCCAGCTGTTGTGCTGGCTCTCGAGGCCGTTCGAGACGGAAAGCTGCATCGCCTTCACTGTCACGATATTCTTCTTGCCCATGGCGCGCGCGATTTCCGGCGTCGTCACGATGGCCGCCGCCGCGCCGTCCGACACGCCGCAGCAGTCGAAAAGACCGAGCGGTTCGGCAATCATCGGAGCATTGAGGACCTGCTCTTCCGTCACCTCGTTGCGCAGATGCGCCTTCGGGTTCTTGGCACCGTTTGCATGGCTCTTCACCGAGACATGGGCGATAGCCCGCTTCAGGTCTTCCTTGCTGACGCCGTGCTTTGCCCGGTAGGCCGAGGCAAGCTGGGCGAAATTGCCCGGCGCCGAACCGGAGGGCGACCATTGCGGGTTGAGCGTACCCATGTTGCCGACCGGCAGACCTCCATAGCCCGTGTCCTTGAGCTTCTCGACGCCCACTGCGAGCGCAATGTCGGCCGCACCCGAAGCAACGGCATAGACCGCGCCGCGCAGCGCTTCCGAGCCCGAGGCACAGAAGTTTTCAACGCGCGTCACAGCAATATTCGGCAGGCGCAGCGCGAGCGACAGCGGTGTGCCGCCCTTGCCGGTGCCGATCTCGTCGATATGCGTCGAGAACCACGCCGCATCGAGCTGCGTCGGCTCGACGCCCGCATCCTGCATCGCCTCGAGATAGGCTTCGACCATCAGTTCTTCGGGGCCCGCATCCCAGCGTTCGCCGAATTTGGAGCAACCCATGCCGAGGATCGCGACCTTGTCCTTGATACCTGACGCCATGTCCGTTTCTCCCTATTCGGCCGCCTGGCCCGTTTGTGATTTTGCTGCGCTGGAAGCGATCGGTACCGCCTTCCAGAAATAGCGGCGGAAGCCGCGCTTCTCGTCGAATTCCTTGATACGGAAGACGAGCTTCACTTCCATGCCGGAATCGACCGATCCAGCCTCCACATCCGTGAAGTCCATCATGATCCGCCCACCCTCGTCGAACACCACCATGCCGTAATGGTTCGGCGGGTTCATGCTGAAGGACAGGAAGTCGGCCGACCACGACAGGATCTTCGCCTTCTTCTCTGCGAACTTGTAGGGCTCCTGCGTATCGACCGTGTGGTTGTTCGGATTGACCGAGATGCGCGAGCGCGGAAACTGCACGACGCCGGTCTCCTTGCATCGCCCGCCCACAAGACCCATCAGCATGTCTTCGTTGCGGTAGAGCGTGGTCAGCGCGGTCTTCTTGTCCTGCTCCGCGCGCATGCCCTTTTCCCATTCGATCAGACCATTGAAGGTGAGGAACTTCAGGTAGTTCGTCTCCTCCACCCGGTTCTTGAGCGAACCGGCAATACCGCGAGCTTGCGTCTGACCTGAAAGCTTGTCCGTCGCCTCGAAAACGAGGGCATCGCAGCCGCCGCCGAAATGCAGAACCAGCACCTTGTCGCCGGGCTTTGCTTCCGTCTGCAGCGTGTTGACGAGCATGACGAGCGAATGCGCCGCGCCGGTCTCGCCGCAATTGGCGGCCAGCGTGTCCCGCGCCGCTTCCGGCGCGATGCCCGAGCGCTTGGCAAGTTGCTGGGCGAACTTGTCACCGAAGATGCACGGAAGAACGAAATGTTTGATATCCGAGGCGATTACGCCCGAATTCTCAAGTGCCGCCTTCACGGCTTTCGGAACGATCTTGGAAAATCCCTCGTCGCGGATCCAGCGCTCTTCCCAGTTGTAGTCGAACTCTTCCGTGTCGCCGCGGAAATGATCCACGAAGTCCACTGTCAGGCTCGCGCCGCCAAGATAGCGGGCGATCACATTGTCCGTACCCACCATGACGGCAGCCGCGCCATCGCCGAAATCGAGCTCCTGCGAGGTAACGGCCTTGGTCTTGCGGTGGTCGGAGGCAAGCACCAGTGCATTCTTCGCCTCGCCGGCCTTCACGGCGGAAAGCGCCTGCATCAGCGCCGAAGTGCCTGCGCGCTGCGTCGAGGCCACATCCACCGCCCGCACGCTCTGCTCAAGCGTCAGCGCCGCGGCGATGATGCCGCTGTTGAGCCGGTCCTTGAATGGCATGGTGGTGGAGCCGAAATAGAGCGCGTCCACATGGCTTCGGTCGTCATCCGGCCCGAGCAGGTCGCGCGCTGCCTCGACGGCCATCGTCACGGCGTCCTCATCCCAGTTCGCCATCGAGCGCTCGCCCTTCCCCTTGCCGAGGAAGTTGGGCGCAACCCAGGCATTCGCCTGTGCCACTGCCTTGCGCTGGAGTCTGAGGCGCGGAATATACCCGCCATATGCTCTAAGCCCCACGGATAGCTGGGCCAAACGTCTCCCCTTTCCGAAAATCCGGTTATTGTACGCAGGAGTTAACCGGGGATGGGCAGCTGCACACAACCAACACCATGCGTGCGTTCAAACGG
>JAJLKS010000494.1:0-1611 GCA_033838765.1 Alphaproteobacteria bacterium | reverse complement strand
CGCTCGCCGCCGCAGCGGAAGCCGCATCGAAGGCGCCGGAGCGCGTGCTCAACCAGGACGAGATCGACAGTCTTCTCGGCTTCGAGCTGGATGACGATACCGTACCGGAGCGGCATGGCATCGATGCCATCGTCAATTCCGCGCTCGTTTCCTATGAGCGCCTGCCGATGCTCGAAATCGTGTTCGACAGGCTTGTGCGCCTGATGACGGTTTCACTGCGAAACTTCACCTCCGACAACGTCGAAGTGTCGCTCGACAATGTGTCGTCGATCCGCTTCGGCGACTATCTCAATTCGATTCCGTTGCCCGCCATTCTTGCGGTTTTCCGCGCGAAGCAGTGGGACAATTACGGCATGTTCACGGTCGACTCGAACCTGATCTATTCGATCGTCGACGTGCTTCTCGGCGGACGGCGCGGCACGGCAGCCATGCGAATCGAAGGCCGCCCCTATACGACCATCGAACTCAATCTCGTCCAGCGCATGATCGAAGTCGTGCTGCAGGACGTGCAGGCGGCATTCGAGCCGCTGTCGCCGGTAACGCTCGAATTCGACCGGATGGAAACCAATCCGCGCTTTGCCGCGATTGCGCGTCCGGCCAACGCCGCCATTCTCGTGCGGTTGCGCGTCGATATGGAAGACCGCGGTGGCCGCATCGAGATGATGCTGCCCTATGCGACGCTCGAACCGATCCGCGAATTGCTGCTGCAGATGTTCATGGGCGAAAAATTCGGCCGCGACTCCATCTGGGAAAGCCATCTTGCGACCGAACTCTGGTCGACTCGCGTGGCGCTGGAGGCGGTGCTCGACGAACAGAAGCTGACGCTGCGCGATGTGATGAATTTCGAGCCCGGTCAGACGCTGATGCTGAACAACGGGCCGGACGGAATGATCGATCTGCGCTGCGGCGGCGTGCGCCTTGGCACGGGGCGGATGGGCCGTGTCGGCAATCATGTCGCGGTGCGCGTCGAACAGGGTATCCGTCAGGTCAATCGCGTGGCCGCGCCGGAACCCGAGGTCAAGATTCCCGATATGAACGTGTCGGCGGGAGGCAAGTGATCATGTTTGGCGAACTTCCATTCAGCACGGTTCTGGAAATCATCGTCTGCCTGTTTCTGGCGGCGACGATTGCCTATTGCGCGGTTCTCGACCGGAAGCTGCGCGCCATGCGCGCCGGGCAGGACGGCATGCGCGAGCTGGTGAGCGAACTCAACAACGCGACTCAGCGCGCAGTTGGCGCCATCGACGGCCTCAAGCGTGCGAGCGAGGAAAGCGGCGAAGAGCTTGCCGAGCGTATCCGCCGGGCGAGGGGGCTCGCCGATGAATTGTCGCTGATGCTCGAATCCGGCAACAGCATTGCCGAACGGCTCGGACGCAGCGAGCGCAGCCCGCAGGCCGCGCCTGCGGCAACGAGGCCCGCCACACGGCCCATCACGCAGCGCGACGCGGCCACTGCGGCGCGTGCGGCCAATCAGCTTCTCGATGCCCTGAAGAAGAAATCGGGCTGAGACCGGGAAAAATCCGATGTCCATGTTCAATCGCCTCCGGCTCCTGCCAACCGTCATTCTCTGTGCGTCGCTGCTGCTGACGCTCAAGCTGGCCGATATTGCGT
>JAJLKS010000493.1:0-1328 GCA_033838765.1 Alphaproteobacteria bacterium | reverse complement strand
CCCGCGCGGATCGGCGAGATCGACGGCGTGCTGAAAGCACAGGATGTCGGCTGGCCGACGCGGAACGAATTTCTGACGACGAATTTTGCACCGCTTCTTGCCGCCGGCTCGGACCCCGTGAAGGCATCTTTCATCGACGGCAGCGTGCTCAACAACAAGCCTTTCGCGGAAGCGATTGCCGCCATTCGCGGCCGCCCCGCCTATCGCGAGGTGGACCGCCGCATCGTCTATATCGACCCCGACCCGAAGGGGGCGCGCGTCGAAGGCGGGGGAGCGGCGCCCGGCTTCTTCCACACGATCCGCGGCGCGCTTTCCGACATTCCGCGCAATCAGCCCGTGCGCGACGAACTGGAAGCGCTGCACGACTTTTCGGAGCGTGTGCGCCGCTACCGGCAGATCGTTTCGGCAACGAGACCGCATGTGCGCGCGCGTGTGCTCGACCTGTTTAACGGCAGCGAAATGAAACTGCCGGAT
This sequence comes from Alphaproteobacteria bacterium, assembly GCA_033838765.1. Lineage (GTDB taxonomy): Bacteria > Pseudomonadota > Alphaproteobacteria > Parvibaculales > Parvibaculaceae > Parvibaculum. Next base: position 854 of record JAJLKS010000493.1, on the reverse strand, counting down.
GCCGAGGAGCTTGTCTCCCTGCGCAACAAGGCGAACGCCCAAGCCGCGCTGGAAGCAGGTTATGCCTATGACGCCTATGTGCAGCTCAAGGTTGCGTCCGTGCTCGACCGCATCACCGGCATCATTGCCGATCTCTCCGGCTCGGTGAAACATCCCAGCGACAGGCTCGCCTTGTCGCGCACGGTGGAAACATGGGCCAATGAAAGCGGCATCTTTCCCGTCAAATGGGCGCTGCATACCGCGGGCGGAACGGAACCGAGCAAGGAAGATGCCTGGGTGCGGTTCCTGCGTGAATTCGATATCAGCTTCCGCATCCGCCGCCTTCGCTTTGTCATCAGGCGCCTGAACGAGCTTTATCAGAATATCGAGGCGGAGGGAGACTTCGGCTCTGCGGAATCGCTGGACGAATTCAAGACCAGCCTCTATCGATGCCTTGAGCGTATCCAGTCGGAAACCACGGCGCGTCTTCGTACCCCGGAGACGAAGCGGCTTTGCCGCCTCATCTATGATGATGGCGTGGCGGAACCGCACGAAATCGATTCATTCACCGCGCATATCGCACCGCAGATAAATCTTGTCGGACTCGACAAGGAAGTCGATGCGCGCTTCATCGCCATGGCCGGGACCGGATTGCCCGACGATATCCGCAATGAGTTGCTGCAGGCCTATGTCGGCTTTCCCTTTTTCGATGTTCTGACGCTGCCGCTCAACAAGTGGCAGGACCTCGACGACGTCGATACTGTGCTTGTGGACCGGATCAGCCCGGAGGATGCCCGCGCGATCCGCGAAGGCGGCGCTCCGGCGACGCTGATGGGCCGCGACCTCGGCTATTTCGCGGCATTCTTCAGCCGAAG
>JAJLKS010000492.1:0-2503 GCA_033838765.1 Alphaproteobacteria bacterium | reverse complement strand
CCGGGACGCCATGACAGGCTGCCTCTCGCGCCGGCTTTCCCCTCATGGAGAGCCTGTGCCGAAGCTAGACAGGGCTGGTTAACGCGCTGTTAACGGATCCGGCCCGCGCCCGTCAAATATCGAGATTCGCGACCGAGAGTGCATTCTCCCGGATGAAGTCGCGGCGCGGCTCCACCACATCGCCCATGAGCTTCACAAAGAGGTCGTCGGCTTCGTCGAGTTCGCGGATCTTCACCTGCAGAAGCGAGCGGGCGTCGCGGTCGAGCGTGGTTTCCCAGAGCTGGTCGGGGTTCATCTCGCCAAGGCCCTTGTAGCGCTGGACGGTATTGCCCTTCGAACCGGCTGCCATCACGGCTTCGAGAAGCTGTGAGGGTGAGCGGATCGCATGGACATCGTCCTTGCGGCGAAGGGTCGCCGCCTTCACATAGACTTCCTGCAGATGCGCCGTGTAGCCGTCGAGGCGGCGGGCATCGGCGCTCGCGATCAGCGGTGCGTCGATCAGCACCTCCTCCCGGACGCCGCGCACTTCGCGCGCGAAACGCAGGCCGCCATCTTCGGTCGCCTCGCCGGTCCAGCCGCGCTCGGTTTCTTCCGACAGAAGGTCGAGACGGCGGGCGATATAGGCCGCTGCCGTTGCCGCCGGTTCGGGCTCTGCAAGCGCCTTCGGATTGAGCGCGCCGGCGATGGCCGCCTGTTCGACCACGAAATGCGGATACTTTCCGGGAATGCCTTCGAGCACGGAGCGGATCGCGCGCGCCTTTGCGACGATATCCTGCAGATCGGGCCCGGCGCGCTGCGAGCCGTCATGCAGCGTCAGCACCATATCCTCAATGCCGGTCGAAACGAGGAAGTCGGCGAGCGCCTTCTCGTTCTTCAGATAGGTTTCCGACGAGCCGCGGCGCACCTTGTACAGCGGCGGCTGCGCGATATAGAGATGCCCTCGCTCGATGATCTCCGGCATCTGACGATAGAAGAAAGTGAGAAGCAGCGTGCGGATATGGGCGCCGTCCACGTCGGCGTCGGTCATGATGATGATCTTGTGATACCGGAGCTTCTCGATATTGAAGTCGTCGCGGCCGATGCCCGTTCCGAGTGCTGTGATGAGCGTGCCGATTTCATTCGACGACAGCATCTAGTCGAAGCGGGCACGCTCGACATTGAGAATCTTGCCACGCAGCGGCAGAACGGCCTGATTGGAGCGGTCGCGCGCCTGCTTGGCGGAACCGCCGGCCGAATCGCCCTCGACGATGAAGAGTTCGGATTTCGCGGGGTCGCGTTCCTGACAATCGGCGAGCTTGCCGGGCAGGCTCGACACATCGAGCGCTCCCTTGCGGCGTGTGAGTTCGCGCGCCTTGCGGGCGGCTTCGCGCGCGGCGGCCGCTTCCACTACCTTGGTCACGATCTGGCGCGCTTCGGAGGGATGTTCCTCGAGCCAGGTCGACAGCGCGTCATTGACGTAGCTTTCGACCACCGGGCGGACTTCGGAAGAGACGAGCTTGTCTTTCGTCTGCGAGGAGAACTTTGGATCGGGCACCTTCACCGAAAGGACGCAGGTCAGACCTTCGCGCGCGTCGTCGCCCGTGAGGCTCACCTTTTCCTTTTTCGCGATGCCGCTTTCATTCGCATAATTGTTGATGACGCGGGTGAGCGCGCCGCGATAGCCAGCGAGATGCGTGCCGCCATCGCGCTGGGGAATGTTGTTCGTGAAGCAGAGCACATTCTCGTGATAGCTGTCGTTCCACCACATGGCGACCTCGACGGTGATGCCGTCGCGCTCGGCGCCGATCGAGATCGGCTTCGAGATCAGCGGCGTCTTGGTGCGGTCGAGGAAGCGGACGAAGGCTTCGAGGCCGCCTTCATACATGAGGTTCACTTCCTTCGGCTCGACGCCCCGATGGTCCACCAGATTGATCTTCACACCCGAATTGAGGAAGGCGAGCTCGCGCAAACGGTGTTCAAGCGTCGAAAAGCTGAACTCCGTCTGGGTGAAGGTTTCCGACGAAGGGTGGAAAGTGATTTCGGTGCCGGTGACGGGCTTGCCGTCCTTCACCGGTGCTTCGCCCGTGACGGCAAGCGGCGCATCGGGCACGCCATGCTGGAAACGGATGAAGTGCTCCTTGCCGCCGCGCCAGATGCGCATTTCGAGCCAGTCGGAGAGCGCATTCACCACCGACACGCCTACGCCATGAAGGCCGCCCGACACCTTGTAGGAATTCTGGTCGAATTTTCCGCCCGCGTGGAGCTGCGTCATGATGACTTCCGCGGCGGAGACGCCTTCGCCTTTATGGATTTCGACCGGGATACCGCGGCCATTGTCCATGACGGTGACGGAACCGTCGGCATTGAGACGCACATTCACCGCGTCGCAATAGCCGGCCAGCGCCTCGTCGATCGAATTGTCGACGACTTCATAGACCATGTGATGAAGGCCGGAGCCGTCATCCGTGTCGCCGATATACATGCCCGGCCGCTTGCGCACGGCGTCCAGGCCCTTGAGCACCTT
>JAJLKS010000491.1:0-3471 GCA_033838765.1 Alphaproteobacteria bacterium | reverse complement strand
CGGGAAGGCAATGAAGACCGCCCCGAACATCGACAGCTTGAGCCGGGTGATGAAGAACTCCTGCGGCGCAGTATAGATCAGATGCGCACCGCCCTCTTCCGACACGATCCGGTTATAGGGCTCGACAAGGAAATTGAAGATTTCCTTGGAGAAAAAGAAACAGACGCCGAAGGCGATGATAAAGGCGATCATCACCTTGATGAGCCGGGAGCGAAGCTCGATCAGATGGTCGAGCAGCGGCGCGCGCGAGGCCTCGATTTCGTCATCGGGATTGGGCTGTGCTGACGTGGAACTCATTTGAAGGCGCTCATTCGCGGGAATGCCCCGTCTTCACGCCGCCGGATGCGGGGTCGCTTGCACCATAGGCTTCAATTTCCTCCGCCTCGCGGATCGACGCCGCGATACCGTCCGAAACGCCGCTCGTGTCGAGCGGGGCAGGCGCCGCCGCCTTGTCCACCTGCGCCTGCGCTTCAGGGGAAGCCGTCCCCGCCGCGACGGCCGCACCGCCGCCAGCCTTGACCGGCTTGGTCAACTCGTCCTTGAGGGAGCGGAGTGGCTTCGTCGCCTGGTTCTTCAGCGATGCAACTTCCTTGCGAAGTTCCTCGAGTTCCGTCTCCCGGGCAAGCTCGTCGAAGGAGCTCTGGAACTCGCGGGCCATGCCCCGCACCTTGGCGACATACTGGCCGACGGTGCGCATCATTTTCGGCAGGTCTTTCGGACCCACGAAAATGATTGCGATAGCCGCTATGACAAGCAGCTCAGACCAGCCGATATCGAACATGAGGCTTACCGGATTACCTGCGCCGTACCGGACCTGAATTCCGGCAACGGCACGTCAATTGTTAGCCTTGCGACGCCTTGTTCTTCGCATCGGCGCTATCCTCGTGCGACACGGTGGCGTCGATCGTCTTGGGCTCGGATTTGGCAGTCTGGCCCTCGTCCTCGTCGGCGAGGCCCTTCTTGAAGCTGCGTATGCCCTTCGCAACATCGCCCATCATGTCGGAAATCTTGCCCCGGCCGAACAGCAAGACGATCAGTACGAGCACGATGAGAATTTGAGTCCAACCCGGCATTTTGATCTCCAGGGGCGCAAAAAACCGCGCCCTGATTAGAATGACGCTCTACCAGGTTTCAATATGGAGGTTCCGCGAAAAAATTGCGATACCAATCCCGCCAAAACGCTGGCAGCAACACCAGAGAAACACGGTTAAAATAATTCTTCAAGCGATTGAAGAGTATGCGAAATCCAGTCAATTCGAAGAAACCGCATTAACAGGATCAATCTTCCTCGCCCGCATCCTGCGCGAGATGCTCATCGAGAGCGGCGCCATATTCCTCTTCTTCATCCGAGAAATCGCCATCGCCCTCGCCGCCCGTGTCGCTCGGACTCGGAACGTCGAAGCCGGGCGGCAGGCGGCCATCAAGCAAGCCCGCCGCTTTCAGCTCGTCCATGCCGGGCAGATCGCCGACATTCTCCAGCCCGAAATGAACGAGAAACGCCTCGGTGGTCCCATATGTCACAGGCCGGCCCGGCGTCTTCTTGCGGCCGCGCAGCCTGACCCAGCCAGTCTCCATCAAAACGTCGAGCGTTCCCTTCGATACGGAAACGCCACGGATTTCCTCGATTTCGGCACGGGTCGCCGGCTGGTGATAGGCGATGATGGCAAGCGTTTCCATGGCCGCGCGCGAGAGCTTCTTCTGCTCGACCGCTTCACGCTCCATCAGGAACGAAAGATCGTCCGCCGTGCGGAACATCCATTTGTTCGCAATCCTGACCAGATGCACGCCGCGGCTTTCATACGCCTTTTGAAGGTCCTCGATAACGGCGCCGACATCCGCCCCTTCCGGCAGGCGCCCCGCAATGCTGTCGATATCGAGCGGCTCGGCAGCAGCGAAAAGCAACGCTTCCACCATCCGCATCAGCTGCGCATGATCCGTGGCATTGCCCGGAAAACGAACCACGTTCTCCGCGGCATTTTCCGCATCTTCATCAAGCGCGGATTCTTCGATATCGAGCTCTTCGTCGCCGTCCTCAGCAGGCAAATCCGCTTCGTCCGGCGCCGCGTCGATATCTTCTTCGGCTTCGCTCACGCTGATCTCGTCATTCATCTTCTGTCTTCTCAGGCTCGCCGTCCGTATCGGCCGGCGGTTGATCTGGGTTGGGTTCCCGGCGGCGGACAAAGACAGGCCCGAATGCGCCGGACTGTCGGATTTCCATCAACCCGTCTTTCGCCAGCACCAGAGCGGCGCTGAATGTGCTCGCGACGGCTGACCGGCGCATGGCGGGCGACATATCGTCCATGGGCATGAAACTGTCGATCCGGCCCCAGTCGAACATCATACCCATCATGCGTTCGAGCCGGTGCCGCGCCGCCTCGATCGCCATGATCGGCAGGCGCTTCGGCTCCCATTTCGTCTCATGTCCCTTGAGACGCTGATCGGAATAGGACTTCAGAAGTTCGAAGAGCGTTCCCTGATATTCGCTTGTCTTTATGAGGCGAATGCCCTCCGGCGCACCACGCGGAAAAACGTGGATACCCATCCGGTTTCGCCGCGCAAATATCTCGACCGCAGCCTTGCGCATGGCTTCAAGCCGCTGCAGCTGGAAGGCAAGCCGCGCCGCCATTTCCGCACCGCTTGGGCCTTCTTCCTCTTCCGGCGGCGGAAGCAGCAGCTTCGACTTGAGGAAGGCGAGCCAGGACGCCATCACCAGATAGTCGGCGGCAAGATCAAGCTCCATCCGCTTTGCCTGCGTGATGAAGTCGAGATACTGCTCGGCAAGTTTAAGGATCGAGATTTTGGTCAGATCGACCTTCTGGTTGCGGGCAAGCATCAGCAGAACGTCGAGTGGGCCTTCGAACCCATCGAGATCGACGATCAGCGTATTCTCATCGGGCTCAATGGCGTCGCGAGGCGCGCCTTCCTCGAAACCCGAGACGGCGTGCTGCATGGCAGCCTCATTGGGCTGCGCTCCGCCGTCAGCGTCGCTCTCGGTAGGCGCCCCGCTCATGACTGCCTGCTGCATCCGATCCGAAATAGTGAAATCCCCGCGCGCCCTCGCCGTTTTCCCGCCGGCGAAGGACGATTGGCCTTTATAACCCGCACCCTATGGGCCCGGTACCCCGTTTCTCGGCTTATCCCCAGCCTTCTGTCATGAAACGGCGGTAAGGGCCGAGAATTGCCGCAGGGCGAGGTCGATATCGAGGGGCACAAGTGAGGATTTCCGGAGCGAAATCGCCTGTTCGGAGCGCCGCAGGGCATCGCCCGAGAGAATCGGCACTTCCGGCGCTATGGCCACCATTTCCTCCATTTTGCCATTGCAATGGAGGACGAGATCGCAGCCCGCCGAAAGGCTCTCCCGCGCCCGCTCGCCGAGTGTGCCCGAAAGCGCCTCCATCGACAGGTCGTCCGACATCAATAGCCCGTCAAAGCCGATATGGCCCCGGATGACCGTGTCGATGACCATGAACG
>JAJLKS010000490.1:0-5412 GCA_033838765.1 Alphaproteobacteria bacterium | reverse complement strand
GGGATATCGAGCATCTGGGTCAGGATGCCGTTACAGACGAGATAATCGTAACCACCCAGATCTTTCGCTTCGAAGATGTCGCCGGTTTCGAAGCGAATGGATGGATGACGCTTGCGTGCCTCGACGATCATCTCGGGCACGATGTCGATACCCGCATATTCGATATCGAGACCGCGCACATGAATGCGGTCGAGCAAGCCGCCATAGCCGCAGCCGACATCGAGAAGTTTCACCCGACGTGTCCTGTCCTCCGGGCGGATCACCTCCAGCATCTTGTCGTAGCGAAGAAGCGTGTCGGCCTCTTTCACGCCCCAATCGACGCCCTTTGGTGTTGTGCCATATTTCAGGAACACTTCGGTGTGATGCTCGCGCATCCTTTCCTGTACCGACTTCTCAGACATTTTCCCACCCGGTCAATCCGGCCGCAAGCCTGCGGCCAATTCAAGTCATTCCTGCGAGCGCGCGGCCATCAATCGATGCGCAGCTCCGGCACTGCCGTCACGAAACGTGCGCCCCATTTCCTTGCATGTGCGAGCTGGCCCATCACTTCCTCGCGGATGTTCCATGGCAGGATCACGATGATATCGGGCCTGTCCGTCTCGAGATGTCCGGGTGCAACGATGGGTATGCGGCTGCCCGGCATGAACTTGCCCTGCTTCGCCGCCGCCTTGTCCACCACATAGGGAATGAGATCTGGGCGCGTGCCTGCGAAGTTCATCAGCGTGTTGCCTTTGGCGGCTGCGCCATAGGCGCCCACCTTCAGGCCCTTGCGCTTTGCGTCGATGAGGAAAGCGGTGAAATCGTCCTTCACCTTTTCCGCGCGCGACTGGAAACCTCCATAGAAGGCGACGGTCTCCACACCAGCCCGGCTTTCGGCATCGAGAATCTCCGCAAGACGCGCCGTCCTTTCGTGCCGGCCCGTATCCGAGCGCTGCGCGAACACGCGCAGACTGCCGCCATGCGTCGGCAGCTCCTCCACATCGAAAATGGTCAGCCCGTTTCGTCCGAAGATGCGGGAAGCGGCGCTGAGCGATAGATAGGAATAATGCTCGTGATAGATCGTATCGAACTGGCATTCCGCCACGAGTCTCACAAGGTGCGGGAACTCGAAGGTGGAGACGCCATCGGGTTTGAGGATCGCCGCGAAGCCCGACACGAAATCATTGATATCCGGCACATGGGCAAGGACGTTGTTTGCGGCTGTCAGATCGGCCTGCCTGCCTGCCGAAGCAAGCCGGTCCGCAAGCTCCTTGCCGAAGAAACTCTCTTCGATCTCGATGCCTTTGCCGCGCGCTGCGGCCGCCGTGCTCGCTGTAGGTTCGATGCCATAACAGGGAATGTCTGCCTGCTTCACATATTGCAGTAGGTATCCATCATTCGCCGCCACCTCGACCACCATGCTTTCCGACCCCAGACCGAAGCGGGCGATCATCTCGCTCACATATTTTTCCGCGTGGGCAAGCCAGCCGGCGGATGTGGAGCTGAAATAGGCATAGTCATGCGCGAAGAGTTCCTCACGTCCCGCATGATCTTCCGTCTGCACGAGCCAGCAGGACGCACAGACGAGAACGCGCAGCGGATACCATGTCTCGGGTGAGGCAAGACGATCCGCCGTCAGATAGGCATTCGAAGGCGGCGCGGAGCCAAGATCGACGAAGACCATATCGAGCGGCGTTGCACAATGACGGCACTTCACGTTCTGTCCCCTTCCGGCAAGGCAGCGAAATCGCCAAATCCCATGTCCCGCTCCGACCTTTCCCCGATCGGGAGCGGCCATTCGATCCCGAGGGCCGGATCATCGGCCCGCACGCCACCTTCCGCAGCAGGCGCATAGGCCGCAGAGTGGATGTAGAACATCTCCACATCGTCCGTCATCGTCTGAAATCCATGCGCAAAGCCCGGCGGAATGAGGAGGCTTGCGCCATTGCCGCCTGACAGAAATTCTCCGTGCCAGCGCCCGAAACTTGCCGAGCCGGGACGCAGATCGACTGCAACGTCGAAAACCTCTCCGCGAAGGCAGGCGACGAGCTTCGCTTCCTCATGAGGCGCGCGCTGGAAATGCATGCCACGCACCGTGCCGCGCCTGGCCGTGAGCGTGCGGTTGATCTGCGCGACGGGCCAGAGCCAGCCCGCGTCCTTCAGCTCTTCCCCGCAATAGAGGCGCTCCAGCCAGCCGCGCTGATCGCCCATGCGCTTGCGGACAAGGCGGACAAGCCCTGCGAGCGGCGTTGGCGCAACATCGAAACGGGCCGTCATCCGGCCTCCTTCCTGTGCAGCGCCTCGAAGGCGGCGATCTGGCGGCATGTTGCTTCACGCATGTCGGCGCCATCATTCAGCGCGCAATACCAGTCCGCAAGCCATGCAACGCATGACTGGCCCGCGAGCCTGTCCCGCCAGCCAAGACAGGCGCGGGCCTTCCGGCTGTCGATTTCGAGCGCCATCATCTCATGGGGGCCGGTATCGTTTGCCGGCTTCCAGCCGCTGCCGCCCAGCGCCGCCTGAACAGCCTCGGCAAGGGCAGCGACAGTGACAGGGGCCGCATCGGGCGGGGGACCGAAATTCAGCGCGGCAGGCAAGTCCCTGTTGTCGGTGAGACCCCGCGCATAGGCGAAATAGCCGGAAAGGCAGTCCAGCACATGCTGCCAGGGCCGCGCGGCCGAAGGATTGCGAAGCACAAGCGGCTCGCCCGAGCGGAGCGCACGCCAGATATCGGGCACAAGACGGTCTTCCGAGAAGTCGCCGCCGCCGATGACATTGCCGCCGCGCGCAGCCGCCACGCGAACACCGGCCCCGGCAAAGAAGGAACGCGCATAGGAGGAGGTCACGATTTCCGCCGCTGCCTTTGACGCGGAATAGGGATCATGCCCGCCCAGCGGGTCTTCCTCGCGGAAGGAGACGCCCTGTTCGGCGTTTTCATAGACCTTGTCAGTCGTCACAACCAGAACCGTGCGCAGAGCGTCGCGCCCTCGCAATGCCTCGAGCAGGTTCACCGTGCCCATGACGTTGACGGAAAAAGTGTCGACAGGTGCGGCGTAAGACCGGCGGACCAGAGGCTGAGCGGCCATGTGGATGACGATTTCCGGATCGGCTGCATCCACTGCGGCGCGCAGGGCATCCGCATCGCGCAGATCGCCGATATGGGAACGAACCGTCTTTCCGACAGAGGCAAGCGCGAAAAGGTTCGGCTCCGTCTCGGGCGCCAGCGCGTAGCCCGTAACTTCCGCCCCCATGCGCGCCAGCCAGAGCGATGCCCATGAACCCTTGAAGCCGGTATGGCCGGTCAGGAACACGCGCCTGCCCGTCCAGAACGCCACGTCGAGGCCATCGATCGACACGCTAGTTCCTCCAGAGTTTCCAGGGGGCCTTGCCGCTTCCCCAGAGTTCCTCGAGATGGTTCTTGTCGCGCAGCGTATCCATCGGCTGCCAGAAGCCCGAATGGGCAAAGCTCATCAACTCTCCATCATTCGCAAGGCTTGTCAGCGGCGACGCTTCGAAAGCCGTGGCGTCGCCTTCGATACGGTCCAGCACGGAAGGTTCGAGCGCAAAGAAGCCGCCATTGATCCAGGCATTGTCGCCCGGCGGCTTCTCGATGAAGCGCTGCACCTTGTCGCCCTGCAACTCAAGGGCGCCGTAGCGGCCGGGCGGTATCACGCGCGTCAGCGTCGCGGACTTTCCATGGCCTTTGTGGAAGGCAAGCAGGGCGTTGATGTCGATATTCGCCACGCCGTCGCCATAGGTCATGAAGAAGGTTTCGCCGGGATCGAGATAGTCGCGCACGCGCTTGATGCGCCCACCGGTCATGGTTTCGGAGCCGGTGTCCACAAGCGTGATGCACCAGTCTTCGCTCGCGTTCTGGTGATGGATGATCTTGCCCGAGCGCGGGTTGATCGTCACATCCGACGAGTGAAGCGCATAGTTCGCAAAATATTCCTTGATCATGTAGCCGCGATAGCCGAGGCAGATCACGAAATCGGTAAACCCGAAATGGGTGTAGATCTTCATGATGTGCCAGAGTATAGGCCGGCCGCCGATTTCGATCATCGGCTTCGGGCGGAGCTGGCTTTCCTCCGATATGCGAGTGCCGAGCCCGCCGGCCAGCAATACGACCTTGGTCATGTCCCCTCCCCCAGGGCCTGAGACTACAGCGCTTCGCGAAGCTGCTTCACGAAATTGGACAGGCCCGTCAGGCGGCGGCGTTTCAGACGCTCCGCACGCAGGATCGCCTGCAACTCCATGAAGGCCCTGTCGATATTCTCGTTGATGATGATGTAGTCGTATTCCTGATAGTGACTGATCTCGTCGGACGCCTTCGCCATGCGCGCCGCAACGACATCCGCCGGGTCCTGCGCGCGCTTTTCGAGACGCTTCTCAAGGTCCTGCGCAGAGGGCGGCAGGATGAACACCTTCACCAGATCTTCCTGCGCCGTCTCGTCGAGTTGCTGCGTGCCCTGCCAGTCGATGTCGAAAAGCACATCATGGCCGCGGGCCAGCGCATCCTCGACAGGCTTGCGTGGCGTGCCGTAGTAATTTCCGAAGACCTTGGCGTATTCCAGAAACTCGCCCTTGTTGCGCATGATACCGAAGTCTTCCGTACTCAGAAAGAAATAGTCCTTGCCGTCAACTTCGCCGGGGCGCGGCTTGCGCGTCGTCGCGGAGACGGACATGTCTATTTCACTGTCGCTTTCGAGCAGGCGGCGGGACAGTGTGGTCTTGCCCGCCCCGGAAGGCGAGGAGAGCACAAGCATCAATCCGCGGCGATGAATTTCGATACCGGTCATGCACTCATTCCACGTTCTGGATTTGCTCGCGGAACTGGTCGATCACCGTCTTGAGCTCAAGTCCAATGCGCGTAAGGCTAACATCGGCGGCCTTGGAGCAAAGCGTATTCGCCTCGCGGTTGAACTCCTGGGTGAGAAAATCGAAACGCCGGCCGACAGGCTCTTCCGATGCCAAGAGGTCACGCGCCTGCGCCACATGGGCCGTGAGACGGTCGAGTTCTTCGCGAATATCGGCCTTGGTCGCAAGGATGGCGGCTTCCTGAGCGAGCCTTTCCTCCGTAAAGGCCGGGGAAGCACCGAGCAATTCGTTCACCTGCGCCATCAGCCGCGACTTGATCGCTTCTGGCCTTGCGGCAGGACAGGCGGATGCCTCGGCGGTCAGCGTCTCGATGAGTTCGACCTGCCCGCGCAACACCGTTTCGAGCTTTGCGCCCTCTTCGGCTCGGGCACGAGCAAGCGCAGTCACGGCTTCGGTGAAGGACGAAACAAGCGCTTCCTCGAAAGCGAGACGCTCCTCTTCCGTTTCCTCGACGTCTTCAGCGTTTTCGAGAACGCCTTTGAGCGCGAGGATGCCTTCGGGCCGCGGCGGAGCGGTTTCCATCGTGCGCCGCAGCTCGCCCACCGCATCGACCGC
>JAJLKS010000489.1:0-3042 GCA_033838765.1 Alphaproteobacteria bacterium | reverse complement strand
GCCCTATCACATTCCAGTTGCCATCGGCCTGGTCGGGCCGGACGGCAAGGACATGCCGCTTACGCTCGACGGCGAGGAAAAGCCGGGGCCGAAGACCCGCGTGCTGCACCTGACCGAACGCGAAGCGACATGGCGCTTCCGCGACGTGAAGGAAAAGCCCGTGCCGTCGCTGCTGCGGGGTTTCACGGCGCCGGTGAAACTCAACGCCAATCTCAAGGAACGCGATCTCGTGTTCCTGATGCGTCACGACAGCGACAGCTTCAACCGCTGGGAAGCGGCGCAGCGCTATGCCACCGGACTGCTCACCGGCATGGTGGAAGCACTGAAGGCGGGCGGCAGCCCGCGCAAGGGCGCCGGCTTTGCCGAGATGGTGCGCGACATCGTGAGCGCGAAGAAATCCGATCCTGAATTCGCGGCGCAGATCATTCTCCTGCCCAGCGAGCAGGCCATCGCACAGATCATTGCGCATGACGTCGATGTCGATGCCATTCACGAGGCGCGCGAGATCCTGCGTGCTTCTATCGCCACCGAAGCCGGGGATGCACTTCTGGATTGCTATCACCGCATGACGGTGAAGGCGCCCTATAGCCCGGACGCCGAACAGGCCGGCCGGCGCGCGCTTCGCAATGTCTGCCTTGCATATCTTGCCGCCATACCGGGCGGCGACGGCGTGGCGCTTGCGGCCGAACAGTTCCGCCGGGCCGACAATATGACTGACAAGATCGCCGCGCTCACCGTGCTGTCGAACATCGACTGCAAGGAACGCGAGGAAGCGCTCGCCATCTTCCACGACGAGTGGAAGGGCGATCACCTTGTCATGGACAAGTGGTTCACCATTCAGGCGCTCTCCTATCTGCCCGGCACGCTTGCCGAGGTAAAGCGTCTCACCGGCCATCCCGCCTTCACGATGAAGAACCCGAACAAGGTTCGTTCGCTCGTCGGCAGCTTCGCCAATGCGAACCAGCTGCGCTTCCATGAGCGGAAGGGAGAAGGCTACCGCTTCGTGGCCGACAAGGTGCTGGAGCTAGACGGGCTCAACCCGCAGGTCGCCGCCCGCATGCTCGGCGCTTTCAAGAGCTGGCGGCAGATGGAGCCGAAGCGGCGCAAGCTCATGCAGGCCGAGTTGAAGCGCATCGCGGGGACCGAGGGTCTCTCACGCGATGTTTTCGAGATTGCCAGCAAAACCCTCGCCTGACCGTCCCGCGGCGGGACGATCCGGCCGGTACCGATTAACCGTCTCTTCAGGTTAACCGCCTATTAGGGATGTATTGGGCCGCGCCCCGTGAGTCCCGTTTGCATCGGTTAATAAAAAGTTAACGCCAGCTATGGACACCGGGACTCCAAGGCCGAATCATCGTTTCAAGCGCGGTGATTCGCTCCTGCCATGCGTGACGCCACATATCTATTCGGGCGTGGCGCGTGGTAGGTTACGGAGCGGCACCGCAGGTGAGTAACAAACGGGGCCAAGGCCCGGAGCGGACGGACGAGCGCATGAGCGATGCGACGACGACACGCGAGGACGCAGCCAGGTGGCAGGATGCCGCGGCGCCGAAACGGCGCGCACTGCCTGCCGGACTTCTGCCGCGCCTCGCACTTGGCCTTTCCGCTGCCGCGCTCGGCGCGTTGAATGTGGCGCTCTTCACGCAGGACGGCTTCTCGCGGGCGCTTGCCTTTTCGTCGCTCCTCTCCGGCGGCTACATCGTCATCGCCTATATGCTGGTCCGCCTGCGCGAGTCGAAGCTCGATGCCGAAGCCGCCCTGGTCGAGAACCAGCACCGCTTCGACATGGCCTTCGCAGGCGCTCGCTGCGGCATCTGGGACTGGGATATCAGCGAGAACCGCATCTACTGGTCGTCGGCCATGTTCGACATGGTGGGGTTGAAGCAGCCGTCGAAGCGGCTCTCCGCCGCCGAGATCAAGGCGCTTGCCCATCCGGAAGATGCGGATGCGATCGACGAGATTGCAAATGCGGTCAATCGTCCTTCCCGCTCTTATGACACCACGTTCCGCCTGCGCCATGCGGATGGAAGCTGGGTCTGGATGCATGCCAAGGGCCAGGTGTGGAGCGGCGGCCGCTCAGCCGGTTTCCGGCGCGGCAATGCATCGGCACCGCAGGCGGGCGACCGCCTTGTCGGCATCACCATCGACATCACCGAGCAGAAGCTCGCCGAGGAACGCGTATCGGAGGCGAATGAACGCCTGCGCGACGCCATCGAAAGCGTCGGCGAGGCATTCGTGCTCTGGGACGCGGACGGACGGCTCGTCACCGCGAACAGCAAGTTCAGCGAATTTCTCAATATCGGCGAGCCCGAGCCGGGCACGCTGCGCGGCGCACTCATGGGCCGTGCGGGCATCGGCGACGCCTGGCCGGTTGCAGGCGAAAGCGACGGCGATCAGTCCGTTACGGAAATCCGCCTGCCCGGCGGGCGCTGGCTGCAGATCAGCGAGCGCCGCACCAAGAATGGCGGCCACGTGAATGTCGGCACCGACATCACGGGCATCAAGGAGCAGGAAGCCGCGCTCACCGACAACAAGCTCGCGCTGGAAAAGACGGTGCGCGACCTCGAGGCATCGCGGCGGAAGCTGCAGGAACAGGCGCGCCAGCTGGTCGATCTCGCCGAGAAATACGCTTCCGAAAAGACGCGCGCCGAGGCGGCGAACCGTTCGAAGTCGGAGTTCCTCGCCAATATGAGCCATGAGCTGCGCACGCCGCTCAACGCCATTATCGGCTTCTCGGAAATCATGGGTTCCGGCCTCTTCGGCGAACTCGGCTCTCCGAAATACAAGGAATACGCTTCCGACATTCACGCGAGCGGTACGCATCTCCTCGAACTCATCAACGACATTCTCGACATGTCGAAGATCGAGGCGGGCCGCATGACGCTCGAAACGCAGGAACTGGACGTCGGCGAGGTTGCGGACGAGTCGCTCCGCCTCGTGTCGGGCCGCGCGGAGCTTGCGAGCGTGAAGATCGAGAACCTTCTGCCCGCACTTCCTGCCGTGAACGCCGACAAGCGGGCGGTGAAGCAGGTTCTGCTCAAC
>JAJLKS010000488.1:0-3354 GCA_033838765.1 Alphaproteobacteria bacterium | reverse complement strand
ACTGGATGTGATAGAGGTTGCGCGGCAGATCGCGATAGGACTTCACGGCGCCCTTGAAGATGTCGGTGATCATCTCCTCATTGGTGGGGCCGTAGAGCATGTCGCGCTCATGGCGGTCCTTGATGCGGAGCATTTCGGGGCCATAGGCGTCGAAGCGGCCGGACTGGCGCCAGAGATCGGCGGATTGCAGCGTCGGCATCAGCAGTTCGATGGCCCCTGCCCTTGCCTGCTCCTCGCGGACGATCTTTTCGATGTTGCGCAGGACGGCAAGGCCGAGCGGCAGCCAGGCATAGATGCCGGCGGCGGTCTGGCGGACAAGGCCCGCGCGCAGCATCAGCCGGTGGGAGACGATCTGCGCCTCGGCGGGGTTTTCCTTGAGGGTGGGCAGGAAATATCTGGAAAGGCGCATGATGACCCTGAATAAGGCCGCAACCACAATGCGAAGCGGCCTGAAGCGGGCCTCTGGGAGGGCCGCCGGAAAGATGACAAATCGGGGCCAGTTTTAGGGGGTCGCGGGCGGATTCGCAATCTCACCGCTTGCGGTGCGGCGGCTCGTCAGGCCTTCCAGATAAGCCCGGACATCGACTTCCGGCCCCTCCTCCACGCCGCGCCCCGTGCGCAGGCCCCAGGGACCCCGCTCAAGGTCATCGATCGTGTAGCCCATATCGACATCATAGGTGCGGTCGATCTGGTTTCTGAGGAAGCGCTGGGCCTCGTACCAGCGGGTCTTGAGAGCGCCGTCGCGGCAGGTGGCAAGTTCCTCGCCTTTTGCGCCCCAGCGGCGTTCGACGCATTGATAGGGGTCGAAGGAGAGGTCGTAGAGGCGGCCGATGATGTGATCGAGGGAGAGCTGGACTGTCTGGCCCGCCGAATTCACATAGGAGATGTTGCAGGCGGCATTCTGCTCCCAATAGGCGGCGAGGAGATCGCCCGCCAGATCGTCGCCTTCGTAGTTCAGGCGCGGCGCGTCCACCATGTCCATCTTGATGAATTCGGTGACGAGATCGTACATCTCCTTGAAGGCGGTCTTGAGGCGCGCATCGCGCGAGGGCGTCGAATAGAGCTCCCACACGCCATGCGTGCCGTAGATGTTGTCCGGCAGGCGGGGCGGCGGGTCCATGTTCTGGATGCCGCGGCCGACCGATATCTCCACCGCCTGCTTGCGCGAGCGCACATCGAAGCAGATCGACTGCATCATGGCACGCAATTCCTCGACCGGGCGGTATTCGAGTTCGCCAGCCGACAAGCGCGAGCGGAGATAGGTGTAGAAGTCGTGGTTCTCGTCGTTGTGAACCCAGGACGACGAGGCCCAGCGGATCGGGTCGCCGGGCGGATTGCCCTGATATTGCTCAAGTGAGAAGTCGGGGATGTCGGCGTTCGAGGCGGCGACGATGCGGCCGCCGATAAGTGCACCGTTCGGCGCGCGCGTGGCGCCGACGACTTCGATGGGACGGAACTTCTGGAAGATGGAGCCAAGCTCGGGGCCCGTGCGCAGGAACTCCTTGCCGAGGTGGGAACGGCTCAGCGAATGATCCGGGTGCGAGGAGAAGATGAGGATGCGGCCGCCGCTCTCCACGCGCCAGACGAGCGAGGCGTGGCCGTTCACGTCATAGGTGATGGTGCCGGGCACGATCGATTCCCGATCGAGGCGCGGCGAATAGGTATCGGAGAACATCACCGGGTCGTCCGCCATCGAGTTACGGCGGAACATGGCCGTCGACACGACGTTGACGAGCGTGTGCAGGACCGGGATGGCGGGAACGCCATTCGCGGTGCGCGGAACGGAGTCGCGCGCGACCGTCACATTGCCGTAGGGCGAATAGCGGATATCGCCCTTCTCGCCATCGGCAGCACGCATGGCCGACTGCCAGGCGAAGGGCAGCCCGTTTTTCCACGCAAAATAAGCGCGCAGCACATAGGGCATGTCGGCGCAGTCGACATAGAAGCGCGTCTTCGGGTCGGTGTGGCGGTAGGGATTGGCCGGGCTCTTGATGCATTCATCGAAGGTCCAGCAGTCGGCAGCGCCGAGACCCGCCACGAAATCCTGCCATGCCTTTTCGTCGGAAGGTTCCCAGCGTTCCTTGGTGATGCGCCAGCGCCCGTCCTGCGCATGGGCGGCGCTGGTCGCGCCGAACATGGCTGCGAGGAGAACAGACGCAGCAACAAACGCGGCATTACGCCAGCGTGACATCATGGAAAACGCCCCCACCCATCCTGGGCCCCAAACTGCATGAAAGCCTGCGGGCGGGGGCACGGCCTGTCAACAAGAGCCGGTCAGGCGCGGGTCATTTGGCGGATGGATGATGCAATCTTGCACAGGCTTCGGCGAGCGAATGGTCGAGGCCCGTCACATCCTGCCCGTCGATGGTGACGCGGCCCGTCACCATGTCTATCGCGATACGGGCGACGGTCATCTCGGTGGCGGAATTGAAAGCGGGGTTTCGCCCGACCAGCGGATCCAGCGTGGCGTCGAATTCATAGACAGGGCGGAGGCCGTAACCATAACCGCCGCCGAGATCGGCCGGCGCGACGGCGCTTCCATCGGCGGCAACGCCCGGCACATAGTCGGCGCCGCCCGGCAGATAAGGCGCGATGTGGCGGCAGTCCTTCTCGGAAATTTCGACAATGCGCGGGGCATCGCCGCCCGCGAGTTCGGCCTGCGCGGGGGCGGCGGCAAGAAGCAGCGCCAGAAGGGACAAGAGCCGTTTCATCATGCTTCCATCCTGCGCCGGGGGGCTTTAATGAACTCTTTAGGGGATATTACACGGGACCGGGGATAGCACGAAAATGAGCGGAAAAAGCAGCGGCACTCTCGAACGCCTGTTTGCGCTCACCGCAAACGGCACGACCGTCCGTACCGAGATATTGGCCGGTGTGACGACCTATCTCACCATGGCCTATATCATCTTCGTGAACCCCTCGATCCTGGCGCAGGCGGGCATGGATTTCGGGGCGGTGTTCGTGGCGACCTGCATCGCGGCGGCGGCCGGATCGCTCATCATGGGGCTTTATGCCAATTACCCGGTGGCGCTTGCGCCGGGCATGGGGCTCAACGCCTATTTCGCCTTCACGGTGGTGCCGCAATTCGGCGGCGACTGGCGGCTCGCACTTGGCTGCGTGTTCGTGTCGGGGCTCGCCTTTCTAGCGCTGTCCCTGTCGCCGCTGCGCGAATGGCTCGTGAACGCGATCCCGCGCTCGCTGAAATACGGCATCGGCGCTGGCATCGGATTTTTCCTCGCACTGATCGGGCTCCAGAACGCAGGCATCGTCGCGGATCATCCTGTGACGCTCGTCACGCTCGGCAATCTCGGCGCGCATGGCGCGCTGCTGGCCATGGCCGGTTTCGTGGCGCTG
>JAJLKS010000487.1:0-6593 GCA_033838765.1 Alphaproteobacteria bacterium | reverse complement strand
AAGGCGGCAAGGCTTCGGCCTCGCCGCCTTTTTCTTTGCCTGCTTCATTTTCCAAATGGCCATGCAGCGATGCAGTCCGGCCACAGTGAACCTGCGTCATCCCACTGTCACAAAACTGGAGCCAATTCGTCACACGGGCCTGCTACTTGCGGACTCATGGGGGGTGTTCGCGGCGTTGGCCGCGGCTGCCGATCCTTCAACAGAAGCTCATTCATTGAACACGGAGACGTCAAATGACGTTGAGAAACATTCTTCTGGCCGGCAC
The DNA here is from genome assembly GCA_033838765.1 of Alphaproteobacteria bacterium. Lineage (GTDB taxonomy): Bacteria > Pseudomonadota > Alphaproteobacteria > Parvibaculales > Parvibaculaceae > Parvibaculum. The sequence goes on along the minus strand of JAJLKS010000487.1, from coordinate 6,328 downwards.
TGCGCTTGGCGCCGCGGCCCTTCTTTCGGGACCGGCATTCGCCGCCAGCAATACCCAGGCTGAACTCGACGCCCTCAAGGCACAGATCGAAGCGCTGCAGCGCAAGATCGACGACGTTCAGATCCAGCACGGCAACGCCATCAAGTCGCTCGAAGAGCGCAAGAGCGACGTTGAAGTGAGCCTGAAGGACGGCCGCCCGGTCTTCAAGACCGCCGATGGCAACTTCACCTTCGGCATCACGGGCCGCGCCCATCTCGATGTCGGCGGTTACAGCATGAGCGACACGGACAAGGCGAACATGGTCGCTGCGACCGGCAACGCCGATCCGCTCCGCGGCAACGCCAACTTCCGCCGCGCCCGCCTCGGCTTCAATGGCACTTTCGCCAAGGACTTCAAGTACAACATCGAGTTCAACTTCGGCGACAGTGGCACGGAATCGAACGCCCGTATCTTCGAAGCCCTCCTCACCTATACCGGCATCGAAGGCGTGAATCTCGTTCTCGGCGCGACCAAGCCGAAAATGACGCTCGACGACTCGACCTCGTCGAACGACATCACCTTCATCGAACGCGCGACGGCGGTGAACCTTGCCCTCGTCCCCGCGGCCGGCGAAGCGCGCATGACGGCTGGCGGCACCTACAACACCGACAATTTCTTCGGCGCTGCCTATTACACGATGAGCTCGGCAGCGGCCGCTGGCGGTCTCGACGACTATGACAGCTCCAACGTTGTGGGCCGTCTTGCCTATGCAACTTCGCCGAAGGAAGGCCTGAACGTGCATGTCGGCGCTTCCGGCTCGCACTCCTTCAACCTGCCGGCCGATGCGGTTCGCTTCCGCGACCGTCCGGAACTGCGTGTCGACGGCGACCGCTACATCGACGCGAACTTCGCAGGCACCGCCGAAACGGTTTCGGTCTACGGTCCGGAGCTTGCGCTCAACTACGGCCCGTTCCGCGCACAGGGCGAATATTACATCTATGATGTGAGCCGCGTGGCGGGCCTCACCGATGTGGACTTCGATGCCTGGTACCTGCAGGCTTCGTGGATCCTGACGGGTGAGTCCTACAGGTACGACATCAAGAAGGCTGCCTATTCCGGCGTGAAGCCTGCCAACCCGTTCGGCTTCGGCGGTGGCGGCATGGGCGCGTGGGAAGTTGCCGCCCGCTACAGCCAGGCCGATCTGAACGACACCGGCAATGGCATCTTCGGTGGCGAGCAGCGCATCATCACCGCCGGCCTGAACTGGTACGTGAACAACAATCTCCGCTTCATGCTCAACTACCTCGACGTGGATGTGGACGATCGTGGCGCCGCCCAGCTCGACTTCGGCCATCAGGCCGTGGCGCTGCGCACGCAGTTCACCTTCTAAGACAACGTCCGATCCTCGCAGATCACAAGACGGCAAGGCCCCGGCGGAGCGATCCGCCGGGGTTTTGTTTTGAGGTCAGTCGAGACCGAGTTTGCGCCGCTCTTCCTCGCCAAAGACATAGGGGAGCATGAAATGCCCTGCGATGACGGCATCGCGCTGTCCCCCGGACGAGAGCACATAGTCGAAGAAGGCCAGCGTTGCACCTTCCGCCTTGCCTTCAAGCCAGACGAAACGCGACAGGGGATATTCGGCGCGGCTTGCGTTTGTCTGGGTCGGCGCCGCGCATGCACCGCCATGCGACAACCGGAGGGGTCTCGTTCCATCTCCACGATAGCCCGCAGGCAGAAACGCCACACCGCCCGGCGTCGCGGCGAGTGCCTTCAGAAGCCGCGAGGCACGGGGAAATCGCGCCACATCGGATGGCAGTTCCGCATTGCCGAGCACAGCCTTGCGAAAATAGGCCGCTTCGCCGAGCCCTTCCTCGCGCATCAGCGGCTTTACGGGCTCGGCTGCGAAGGCTCCTTCTCCGCCCGCAATGCCCCATACTGCACTCTCCGCATAAAGCGCCTTCAGCTGTTCGAGCGTGATGCAGGTCAGCGGATTGTCCTTGTGGACGAGAATTGCAAGCGCCTCGATAGCCACGCGAATGCGAATGCCGCCATCGCCTTCCGTGACGTCGACGCCCGGCTGTTGCGCGCGAAAACTTTCGCCCCAGAGCAAGATCAGGTTCCGGGGCGCGGGCGCGCCGCGCATTTCGACGCGGCCTGCAAGTTCGGGCCGCGGATGGTAAGGCACATAGCGCTCGTCTATGGCAAGGACGGGAGACGCACCGAGAAGCACGGCGGCGAGGAGCGGGATTGCATGTTTCATCTGATACTCGGGCGAGACGGAGACTGCCGAGCCTAGCCGGAGAATTGCGACAGCTGCATGACAGCAGGGTCCACCTACAACTCCATCATGAGAACGGCAGCACCTGTGAGGCGGCCCTCGCGAAGGCGGGCCAGCGCCTCGTTCGCCTGTTCAAGCGGCAGCGTCTCGACGGTGGTGACGACCGGCACTTGCGGCGCGAGCGCAAGGAACGCCTCGCCATCCGCGCGCGTGAGGTTAGCAACCGAGTGAAGCGAGCGTTCGTGCCAGAGAATGTCATATGGAAAGGAAGGAATGTCCGACATGTGGATGCCGGCGCAGACGACGCGGCCGCCGGGTGCCACCGCCCTCAATGCGGCGGGAACGAGCGGGCCGGCGGGCGCATAGATGATCGCGGCATCGAGAGGTTCGGGCGGCGTCTCGTCCGACCCGCCGGCCCATTCCGCACCGAGAGACAGCGCAAATGCCTTCGCCGCTTCGTCGCCGCGCTTCACGAAGGCGAAGAGCCGCCAGCCCTCGTGACGCGCGACCTGTGCAACGATATGGGCGGCCGCGCCGAAGCCGTAGATGCCGAGAGAGCGCCCCTCGCCCGCCATGCGGAGCGAGCGGTAGCCGATGAGTCCTGCGCAGAGAAGCGGCGCTGCCTCCGCCGCGTCATAACTCTCAGCGACGGGGAAGCAGTAGCGCGCATCGGCAAGCGTGAACTCCGCAAAGCCTCCATCGCGCGTATAGCCCGTGAAAAGCGCCTTCTCGCAGAGGTTCTCGCGACCCGCAAGGCAATAGCGGCACGCGCCGCAGGTCCAGCCCAGCCAGGGAATGCCGACGCGCGCGCCGGGACGGAACCCGGCGACGCCCTCGCCAAGAGCCGCGACACGGCCGACGATCTCGTGGCCCGGCACGACAGGCAGTTTCGGATCAGGGAGCTCCCCATCGACGAGGTGAAGATCGGTGCGGCAGACGCCGCAGGCTTCCACCTTCACAAGCACTTCGCCCGGTCCGGGACGCGGTACGGGAAGCGCCGCAAGACGCAGCGGCTTTCCCGGCGCCTCGAGCAGCATGGCGCGCATCTCTTCCGGCAGTGGTGAAAAGGACATGGCGGGGCTCCTTCACCCCGCCATGCTTTCACAAAGGGTCCGCCCTTTCGAGCGGACATTTCACCGCGTCAGGCTCCGAGTCCCTGCGCCTTTGCGCGCGCAAGATCGTCCTTCAGCGTCTTCGCGCCGAGAACGAAATGGATGCCTGCCCAGATCCAGACGAACATGATGGTGAGCAGCGCGTAGCGCAGCGATTCCTGCCCATAGGTCGGCAGATAGAAGTCGCTGACGAGGCCCACTGCCTGGGGACCGAGGCCCATACCGATCAGGTTCAGGATCAGGAAGAGCAGAGCCGAGGCGACGGATCGCATCCTCAGCGTGACGAGCGCCTGGGTCATGGCAAGGCTCGGCCCGATATAGGCTGCGCCTGCGAAGGCCGGGACGAGGAAGAAAGCGAGCGTCATGTATTTGTCGCCCGCCAGATACATGCCCACCGAGAACGGGAAGGCGATGAACATGATGATGGCGACCACCCAGAGGTTCCAGCGCACATCGCCCTTGCCGTAACGGTCGGCGAGCCAGCCCGTGACATAGGTGCCCGCACCGCCGACGAAGCCGATGATGAGTGCGAGCCAGGTGCCGATTTCGCCCGGGCCCATCTGATAGGAGCGGATCAGGAAGGCGGGAATCCAGGTGACGCCCGCATAGCCCGCAAAGGCGGCAAGCGCGCAGCCGAAGGCGATGTGGCGGAAGGAGCGCTGCGCCCAGAGAAGTTTCCAGACCTCTCCGAATTTCGGCGCGGCGGCGCTCGCCTGCGCCGAAATGCCGTCCGCATGGCCGCGCTGGGGCTCCTTCAGCGTGAAGCGGATGAGCAGCGCGATCAGAATGCCCGGTGCGCCGACGACGAAGAAGGCCGCCCGCCAGCCATACCACTGGCTGACCCAGCCGCCGACGAGAAAGCCCACCAGAATGCCGATATTGATGCCGAGCGAGTAAATGCCCATGGCGGAGGCGCGCTTCTCCGGCGGGAACATGTCGGAGATCATGGAATGCGATGGCGGGCTTGAGCCTGCCTCGCCGATTCCGACGCCGATACGCGCCAGCGCGAGTTGCACGAAGCTCGTCACGAAGCCGCACACGACCGTCATGGTCGAGAAGATCGCGATGGCGGCTGCGACGATGTTCCGCCGGTTGCTGCGGTCGGCGAGCATGGCGATGGGCACGCCGAGCGTTGCATAGAAGATCGCGAAGGTGATGCCGGACAGGAATCCGAGCTGCGTGTCGGAAACACCGAGATCCTGTTTGATCGGCTCAAGCAGAATGGCGAGGATCTGGCGATCCACGTAATTCGCCGTATAGCCGAGCATCAGGATGAAAAGCGCGTAGTTGCGATAGGCGGTGCTGAACCCTTGCGATGGCGCAAGACCGCCCGCGGCGCCCGAAGCGGCGCCTCCCCTCTCCGACATTCCGTCCTCCCCGATTTCTTTCTCCGGGCAACATCCGCACCGGAGCCTGTTTCAAGTTTTTTGTTGGGCGGAATCGTAGCAGCGGCGGATGCGAACTCAAATGCACAATCGAACGGATATGCCCATCCCCCGCGATAAACTCCCATTTCGGTGACGGAGGCGTCATCGAGCGCCCGATGGCAATGTCCGATTTTGGCGAGCGGAGCGCGCGGCAGGCGCCTAGACTGCCGGCATGAACATGATCGGCCGGACAATCCTGCCCGTGGCGGCGCTTGACGAAGACCAGTGCTACCGCGCCATGCAGGCGAAGGATGCGCGCTTCGACGGGCGCTTCTTCGTCTGTGTCACGACGACGGGCATCTATTGCCGGCCGGTCTGCCCGGCGCGTGTACCGAAGCGGGCGCATTGCCGTTTCGTCGCCTCGGCGGCGGCGGCGGAAGAGGCGGGCTTTCGCTCCTGCCTGCGCTGCCGGCCGGAAACCGCGCCTGGGACACCGGCCTGGGCGGGGACGACGGCGACCGTCTCCCGCGCGCTCCGCCTCATCGAGGAAGGCGCGCTCGACAAGGGAAGCGTCGAGGCGCTCGCCGGTCGCCTCGGTCTCGGCGAACGGCAGCTTCGCCGCCTCTTCCTTGCCCATACCGGCGCGGGCCCGCAGGCCGTGGCGGCGAACCGGCGCCTCCTGACCGCGAAACAGCTCATTACCGACACGCTGATGCCGCTGTCCGATGTTGCATTTGCCGCGGGATACAGAAGCCTCAGGCGCTTCAACGATGCGATCCTCAAGGCCTATGGCATGGCGCCGACGGAGCTTCGCCGCGCGAGCGAAGCGCGAGCGGGCGGCGCAATCCGGATCAGGCTTGGCTATCGACCGCCCTTCGACTTTGCACAGGTGCTTTCCTATCTCGCCTTCCGGGCGATACCGGGTGTCGAAAGGATCGAGCCATTGCGCTATGCGCGCAGCTTCTGCATCGACGGGGCGAAAGGCATTCTGAGCGTCGTTCCAGCGCCGAAAGGACATGCGCTCGATGCGCGGGTGCGCTTCTTCGATACGGGCTGCGGCGCATTGCCCATCCGCGCCATTGCGGCGCGGCTCCGGCGGCTCTTCGATCTCGACGCGGAACCGGGCGCTATCGCCGCCGCGCTCGGAGGCGATCCGCTGATCGGACCGCGGATCGCGCGCACACCGGGGCTGCGCGTGCCCGGGAGCTTCGATGGCTTCGAGCTTGCGATACGAGCCGTGCTCGGTCAGCAGATTTCCGTGAAGGGCGCGACGACGATTGCAGGCCGTATCGTGACGAGGTTCGGCGCGCCCTGCCCCGCCAATGACGAGGGCCTCACGCATCTGTTTCCGCCCGCCCGGGTGCTTGCCGGAGCCGACCTGTCCGGCCTCGGCCTCACGGGCGGGCGGATCGCGACACTCGCCTCGCTTGCGCAGGCCGCAGCATGCGGCAAGGCGGATTTCAACCCGCGCGAAAGCCTTGAGGCGAGCATTGCCTCGCTGACCGCGCTGCCCGGGATCGGCGACTGGACCGCGCACTACATCTCGTTGCGCGCCGTCGGAGAGCCAGATGCATTTCCAGCTTCCGATCTGG
>JAJLKS010000486.1:0-4739 GCA_033838765.1 Alphaproteobacteria bacterium | reverse complement strand
CGGCACTTATTCTGGGCGTTACGGGCGGCTTCGGCTGCGAAATGGCCCGCGCGCTCCGCCAGCACGGCTGGCAGGTCCGGGCCATGCACAGGAAGCCAAAGTCCGCCGCCCGTGCGCTTGGCGACATGGGCTTCATCGACTGGGTGAAGGGCGATGCGATGAACGCAGGCGATGTCCGCGAGGCGGCGGAAGGTGTCAGCCTCATTGTCCATGCCGTTAACCCGCCCGGCTACCGCAATTGGGCCAGCACCGTCGTGCCGATGCTCGACAACACGATTGCGGCCGCCCGCGAAACCCGTGCCCGCATCCTCTTTCCGGGCACGGTCTATAATTTCGGACCCGATGCCTTTCCCCTGATTGCCGAAGGCGCGCCGCAAAACCCGAAGACGCGCAAGGGCAAGCTCCGCGTCGAGATGGAAGAGCGGCTTGAGGCGGCATCGCGTGGAGGCGTACCGGTTCTCATCCTGCGTGCAGGCGATTTCTTCGGCGGCGCACGGCCCGGCAACAACTGGTTCGCACAAGGGCTCGTCGCGCCCGGCAAGGCACTCCGCTCGGTCACCTACCCGGGCCCGCATCATGTCGGCCATCAATGGGCCTATCTGCCCGACATGGCGGAATCGGCGGCTCGCATCCTGATGCGCGGCGACGAGCTTTCGCTCTTCGAGGTTTTCCATTTCGGCGGCCACTGGCTCGAACAGGGCATCGAAATGGCGGACGCAATCCGCACCGCCGCGCGCAATTCCGATCTCAAGGTGAAGCGCCTTCCCTGGTTCGCGCTGACGCTTCTCTCGCCCTTCGTCGAGACGTTCCGGGAGATGCGCGAGATGCGCTACCTCTGGCAGACCCCCGTCCGCCTCGACAATTCAAAGCTTACGGCGTTTCTCGGCCGCGAGCCTCACACGCCGCTCGATATGGCGGTGACGGCAACGCTCGCCGGTCTCGACTGTCTGCCGGAAGAAACGGCACGGCAAACACCTGTTCTCGCGTAACGCTCCCCCTCGATACAAATCCCTCATCGAAAGGAAATCGACATGTCCCGCACCAACCGCATCGAACAGCTCTTCTCCTTCGTCGCTCTCGCAGGCCTTTCCGCCTATGCGATCCAGCTTCTGCAGGTGACGGCGCAGAACTATCTCATCTGACTTTGAAACGAAAAGCGGCGGGATCGCTCCCGCCGCTTTCTCATGCCTCGATGTGGCGGCGCTCACTCCGCCGCGGCCTTGACGGAGGCGAGGGCTTCCGGCGGCATGCGCTCGGCGAATTCGCGGCAAGCCTGCACATATTCGCGTTTCATCCGGTCGACGAGTTCGGCGACGGGCGGTGCGTCCTTGATCTGGCCGATGCCCTGGCCAGAACCCCAGATATCCTTCCACGCCTTCGACTTCATGTTGCCGCCCGAGCCGAAATTCGTCTTCGACTTGTCGGCTTCCGGCAGGTTGTTCGGGTCGAGCCCGGCTGCCGCGATCGACGGGGCGAGATAGTTGCCGTGAACGCCGGTGAAGAGATTGGTGTAGACGATGTCGTCTGCGGCATGGTCGATCAGGTTCTGCTTGTAGCCCTGTTCGGCATTCGCTTCCTCGGTCGCAACGAAGCGCGTGCCGAGATAGGCAAGGTCGGCACCCATTGCGAGCGCGCCGGCGATGCTCCAGCCGTCCGACATGGCGCCCGACAGGATCACCGTGCCGTTGAACCACTGCTTCACCTCGCGCACCAGCGCGAAGGGCGAAAGCGTACCCGCATGGCCGCCTGCACCGGCACAGACGAGGATCAGCCCGTCGACGCCCTGTTCGGCCGCTTTCTTCGCGTGCTTCACATTGATGACGTCGTGGAACACCTTGCCGCCATAGGAATGCGCGGCGTCGACGACTTCGGCAGGCGGACGGAGCGAGGTGATGATGATCGGCACTTCGAGCTTCGTGCAGACCTCGATGTCATGCGACAGGCGGTCGTTCGAGGCATGGCAGATCTGGTTGACGGCGAAGGGTGCGACCTTCTTTTCCGGGTGCTTCGCCTGATATTCGCCAAGCTCGCCCTTGATACGCCGGATCCATTCCTCGAGCACATGCGCGGGCCGCGCATTGAGCGCCGGAAAGGAGCCGACGATACCGGCCTTGCACTGGGCGATCACGAGTTCCGGACCGGAAACGATGAAGAGCGGCGAGCCGATCACCGGCAGCTCAAGCCGGTTCTTCAGAATGTCGGGTAGGGCCATAGTCGAATTCCTCCTGCTGTTGCCAAGAATAATGGAGCGCGAGGGGGCCCGCGGAAATGCACAAAGGTGAACAACATAATGTTCACTGGCGATCAGGACGTGACGCTGCGTCCCGCTAGCCTGTCGCGGTCGGTCTTGGCCTTCTCGCTGAGGAAATCGATCACGGCGCGCACGGGCGCCGTATCGCGGAGGTCGGGATGGGCAAGAAGCCACATCTCGGTCCCGTTGGCGAGCTTCTGCGGCGCGATGCGGACAAGGTCGGGATAGGCCTCTCCAACTATGCAGACCAGGGTGGAAATGCCGACGCCCGCGCGCACCGCCTGCACGAGATCGGCGTCCGAGAAGCAGCGCAGCGCCACGCGCGCGCCTTGCGTCACATGCGCAAGCCAGTCCGCAAGCTCGACCTCCGCCGCGCGGCCGCCGAAACCGATGATGCGATGGTCTTTCCACTCCTCGCGCTTCGACGGCAGACCATGCGTCTGTGCATAGGATTGCGAGGCGTAAAAGCCGACACCGATGCGCCCGATCTTGCGCCCGACGACGTTCTCGCGGCCCGGCCCATAGGGACGGATCACGATGTCGGCGTCGCGCCGCTTGACGGAAACCTGCGTCACCTCGTTCACGATCTCGATTTCGATGCCGGGATGGCGCTCCTCGAACTCGCCGAGATAGGGCATGAACCAGTAGGCCGCGAGGCTATGCGGTATGGCAACGCGGACAAGCCCCTGCGCCTCGCCATCGGCGCTGAGGGCGGCATGGAGCGCGCGCTCGGCGGCGAGAGACATGGGCTCGACTTCCGCACGCAGCCGTTCGCCCGCGCCGGTCAGCGCATAGCCGCTCGGTTCGCGCACGAAGAGCTTGGCGCCAAGACGCTTCTCCAGCGTGGCGATATGGCGGCCCACCGTCGCATGACTGAGCTTCAGCCGCCGCCCCGCGCCGGAAAGGCTCTGCGTGTCCACCACCGCAAGGAAGATGCGATAGGCGTCCCAGTTGGAATCGTTGTTCATGGCTGAACATTCACATGTTTGATCTTGGGAAGGGAGACTGCGCCGGTTTTCCCGCCGTTTCAAGCGTTTGGGAAGCCGAGGAGAACGCTGCGGCAATGTATTTTTCGCGTCCGGCTGCGCCATTCCCTTCGTGCAAAGCGACGAAACCTTCTGCTAAAACTGCCTCATCCAGCTATTCACGAGAGGCTCAAGCCACAACAAGGGTGGCCTCCGGCGAGGGAGAGAAAAAGTGATCAAAACCAGATTCACCGAACTGTTCGGGGTCGAACACCCCATCGTGCAGGGCGGCATGCAGTGGGTCGGCCGGGCGGAGCTCGTCGCGGCGGTGTCCAATGCGGGCGCGCTCGGCTTCATCACGGCGCTGACGCAGCCGACGCCGGAAGACCTCCGCAAGGAGATCGAGAAGTGCAAGGGCCTGACCGACAAGCCCTTCGGCGTGAACCTCACCATCCTGCCGGCGCTGAAGCCGCCGCCCTATGCCGAATATCGTCAGGCGATCATCGAGTCGGGTGTGAAGATCGTCGAGACCGCGGGCTACAAGCCGCAGGAGCATGTCGACGACTTCAAGAAGCACGGCATCAAGGTCATCCACAAGTGCACCGCCGTCCGTCACGCGCTCTCCGCCGAACGCATGGGCGTCGATGCCATCTCGATCGACGGATTTGAATGCGCGGGGCATCCCGGCGAGGACGATATTCCGGGCCTGATCCTCATTCCGGCTGCGGCCGACAAGGTGAAGATCCCGATGATCGCGTCCGGCGGCTTTGGCGATGCGCGCGGCCTCGTCGCCGCGCTCGCGCTCGGCGCCGAAGGCGTCAACATGGGCACGCGCTTCATGTGCACCAAGGAAAGCGCCATTCACCAGAAGGTGAAGGAACAGATCGTCGCCAATGACGAGCGTTCGACCGACCTCATCTTCCGCACGCTGCACAACACGGCGCGCGTGGCGAAGAACGCCGTGAGCCAGGAAGTCGTCGCCATCGAGAAGAAGGGCGGCGCCAAGATCGAGGACATCGCGCATCTCGTTTCGGGCGCGCGTGGCCGCGTCGTCTATGAAGCGGGCGACCCCGATCACGGCATCTGGTCGGCCGGCATGGTGCAGGGCCTGATCCACGACATTCCGTCGTGCCAGGAACTGGTGAGCCGCATGGTGCGCGAGGCGGAAGAGATCATCCGCAACCGCCTGAATCGCATGGCGGGTATTTCGGTGGCGCAGGCCGCCGAATAGGCCGGCCGGTATTCGAGCATTGAAACCCGCGCCGGAAACGGCGCGGGTTTTTCATTGTTCGGGTTCCATTGCGATGCGGTGGAGCCCGGCCGGATCGATAATCCGGATGTGACGGTAGCCGGTTTCGATCAGCTTCCGCTTCTCGAAGTCCCGCAGCACGAGGTTGACCGTCTTGCGCGAAAGGCCCATCAGCTCCGCCAGTTCCTCCTGCCGGATGGGCACGGTGGCAGCGCCGCCGCCACCCCAGAGAAAGGTGTAGCCGTGGAGGCGGCTCGCAATCTGCGCGCGCGGG
>JAJLKS010000485.1:0-4534 GCA_033838765.1 Alphaproteobacteria bacterium | reverse complement strand
CCGCAATTCCACGATGGCGCCGGGCCTCAGCGCGGCGTCACGGATGCGAATATTGAGGCGCACCTTTGCGGGTATCCTGCCCTCGGGCAAAGCGGCAAAGCCCTGCGGCGCGACGATCGCCACCAGTGCGCCGGTCTCCGTCCGCTCGACCGAAATGACGCGCCCGGTGAGCGTGCCTGAAAGCGCGCGCTCCAGTACAGGTGCCGCCACCCGCTCGGCGCGCCAGACCGCCGCGCCAAAGCCTATCGCCGTTGCGAACATTGCAGCCGCGCAGAGAGCGATGATGGGGCGCCGGCGCACCAGCCAGAGGAGCAGTCCCGAAGCGCAGAATACGGTCAGCGCCGGTCGCCAGTCCGGCTCGAAAGGCAGGGAGAAATAGACCCCGATCCCGAGCGCCATGAAAACCGGGGTCCAGAGGAAATACCGGTCCGCTTCGGCGACGAAGGAGCTGCGCAGCCAGGCAGCGACAGCGGCCGGCACTTCGCGGGGCGTCAATCTGGCGCCATATGTCTCCGGATAGCTGTCCGCCCCTGCCACACCCCACCCCGCCAGCAAAGCGCCCGGCGCCCAGCCCGGTCCGCGCGCCTAAGACACTTATCCCAAAGGCTTTTTTCCGGCTGCCCCCGGCCACATTTCATACTTACGCTGCGTTGCCGCAATGTGCTAGAAATCCCCTGCCCCGCAGCAGGCCCCAGGGTTCTTGCCCATAAACAGGGTCAAAGCTTGCCAACATTCTAGCGTGTTGCCTACCCGTGCGGCTGCGAGGCCGGATCGCAGGAGACCATGACCGAAACGAAGACCGTCATTACCCGCTTTGCTCCCTCGCCGACTGGCTATCTCCATATCGGCGGGGCACGGACGGCTTTGTTCAACTGGCTCTTCGCGCGCCATCATGGCGGCCGCTTCCTGCTGCGCATCGAGGACACGGACCGCGAACGCTCGACCGATGCCGCCATCGACGCGATCTTTGAAGGATTGCGCTGGCTCGGCCTCGAATGGGACGAGGAACCGGTTGTCCAGTTTTCGCGCAGCGAGCGGCACCGCCAGGTGGCAGAAGAGCTGCTCGCCTCCGGTAAGGCCTATTATTGCTATGCAAGCCCGGCGGAGCTCGAGGAAATGCGTGAGACAGCGCGCGCCGAAGGCCGGCCTATCCGCTATGACGGTCGCTGGCGTGACCGCGACCCTTCCGAGGCGCCCGCCGGCGTGAAACCCGTCATTCGCTTTCGCTCGCCGGACGAAGGCGAAACGGTCGTCCGCGACCATGTGATGGGCGACGTGCGCTTTCCGAACGAACAGCTCGACGATCTCATCATCCTGCGCAGCGATGGCACGCCGACCTACAATCTGTCCGTCGTCGTGGACGACCACGACATGGGCATCACTCATATCATCCGGGGTGACGACCACCTGACCAATGCAGGCCGTCAAAGCCAGATTTATGCCGCGCTCGGCTGGGCGACGCCCGAATTTGCCCATGTGCCCCTCATTCACGGGCCGGACGGCGCAAAGCTGTCAAAGCGCCATGGCGCGCTCGGCGTCGAGGCCTATCGCGACATGGGCTACCTGCCCGAGGCCATGCGCAACTACCTCGCCCGGTTGAGCTGGAGCCACGGCGATGACGAGATCTTCTCCACCGAACAGGCCATCGAGTGGTTCAACCTCGGCAGCATCGGCCGCTCGCCGGCCCGCTTCGACTTTGCCAAGCTCGAAAATCTGAACGGCCACTATATCCGCGAGGCGAGCGACGAACGCCTCGCCGACGAGACCATCGCCCTGATGTCGAGGTTGAACGGCTGGAAGACGGACGATGCCTTCCGCCAGAAGCTCATCGCGCTCATGCCTGGCCTGAAGGAGCGCGCCAAGACGCTTGTCGAACTCGGCCAGGGCGCCGCCTTCCTTCTCGCGCAGCGGCCGCTGTCCTGCGACGACAAGGCGGCGCAGCTTCTGAACAGCGAAGCGCGCGCGCTGCTCTCCCGCCTCGCCTCCAGGCTCGAGGCGCATAATGACTGGCAACTGGAGCAGATCGATGCGGAGATCCGCGCATTTGCCGAGGAGGAAAACCTCAAGCTCGGCAAGGTGGCGCAGCCTCTTCGCGCGGCCGTGACCGGCAGCACGGTTTCTCCGCCGATTTTCGACGTGCTGGCAACGCTCGGCAGAGACGAAGCACTGGCACGCATAAGGGATCAGGCCGCATGAACCGGGGCTTTGCACCGGCTATCGCGGCAAGACATGATGATGTTGAACGAACCGTCCGGTTTGCTGCCTTCAGGAAGCGCTCCGGCGGCCTAACAGAACAGGTAGGCAGGCATGACTGAATTCGGAACCAAAGCTGGAGCGAAATCCCAGGCGACGCTCTCGGTGGATGGCAAGTCTTACGAGTTGCCGGTCTATGGCGGTTCGCTGGGCCCGAGCGTCATCGACATCTCGTCGCTGTATGGCAAGAGCGGCGCCTTCACCTACGATCCGGGCTTCACCTCCACGGCAAGCTGCGAATCCGACATCACCTATATCGATGGCGAAGAAGGCATCCTGCTATATCGCGGCTACCCGATCGACCAGTTGGCCGAGAAGGGAAATTTCCTCGAAACCTGCTACCTGCTGTTGAACGGCGAACTGCCGACCTCGTCCCAGTACAGCGAATTCGAGCGCGCCATCACCATGCACACCATGGTGCATGAGCAGATGCAGTTCTTCCTGCGCGGTTTCCGCCGCGATGCGCATCCGATGGCCATCATGTGCGGCATGGTCGGCGCCCTTTCGGCCTTCTACCACGACTCGACGGATATCAACGATCCGGTTCAGCGCATGATCGCGAGCCGCCGTCTGATCGCGAAGATCCCGACCATCGCCTCCATGGCTTACAAATATTCGGTCGGCCAGCCGGTCGTTTATCCGAAGAACAGCCTTGGCTATGCCGAGAACTTCCTCCACATGTGCTTCTCTGTTCCTGCCGAGGAATACAAGGTGGACCCGATCCTCGCCCGTGCGATGGACCGCATCTTCATCCTGCATGCCGATCATGAACAGAATGCGTCGACCTCGACCGTGCGCCTTGCCGGTTCGTCGGGCGCAAACCCGTTCGCCTGCATCGCGGCCGGCATTGCCTGCCTCTGGGGCCCGGCACATGGTGGCGCCAACGAAGCTGCGCTCAACATGCTCCAGGAAATCGGTTCGGTCGATCGCATTCCGGAATTCATCAAGAAGGCGAAAGACAAGAACGATCCGTTCCGCCTGATGGGCTTCGGCCACCGCGTCTACAAAAACTACGATCCGCGCGCACGCGTGATGCAGCAGACCTGCCATGAAGTGCTGAAAGTGCTGGGCATCAAGGATGACCCTCTGCTCGACGTCGCTCTGGAACTCGAGAAGATTGCGCTCAACGACGAGTACTTCATCGAGAAGAAGCTCTATCCGAATATCGACTTCTATTCGGGCATCACGCTGAAGGCGATGGGTTTCCCGACCACCATGTTCACGGTTCTCTTCGCGCTCGCCCGTACCGTCGGCTGGGTTGCGCAGTGGAACGAGATGATCGAGGACCCGGGCCAGCGTATCGGCCGTCCGCGCCAGCTCTATACGGGCGCGGCGCAGCGCGATTATGTCGATATGGGCAAGCGCAAGTAATCGCCCACTTCGGCGAAACGGCATGAAGGGCGCTTCTCAGGAGGCGCCCTTTTTTTCATTCACAGTAGTTCGAGGACAGCCCTGGCGGCGCGTGTGTTGGGGCTTTCACCGCCCACACCCATCCGTGCACGGACTTCTTCCAGATCGGCAATCGCCCGGCGGCGCTCCGCCGTATCCGCGAGCAAGGGACGAATACCGGCGGCGAGCTCTTCCGCCGTGCAGCGGCTGTGCAGGAACTCCCGCACCGACGGCCGGTCGAGGATAAGATTGACGAGCACGACCGAGGGAATTTTTAGGACGTTCAGGGCAAACCAGCCGACGATCGCCTCGGCGCGATAGGCGATCACCATCGGCACGCGGGCAAGGCCGAGTTCTAGCGATACGGTGCCAGAGGCGGCAAGGGCCGCCGTTGCGGCATCGAATGCCGCCCGCTTCTCATCCTCTCCGGAGACGATATCGATAGCCACGCCCCATCTTTCTGCCGAGCTTTCTACAAGCGCGCGTACATGCGGAACGGCGGGAATGACTACGCGCAAACCCGGCGTTTCCTTCACAAGCTGCCGGACCACATCGCCGAAAATGCCCACGAGATGCTTGACCTCATTGACGCGGCTGCCGGGAAGAACGAGCAGAAGAGGAGCGTCGCGTGCAATGCCATGCCTGTCGCGGAAGCGGGTCCCGCTGCCCGGCTCCGGCAGGCGTTCGATCGCAGGGTGCCCGACATAGACGCAATCGACACCGACCGTTTTCAGAAACTGCGGCTCGAATGGCAACAGCGCCAGAACACGCCGAATGTAGTTTTTCATCGCGCGCGCCCGGCCCTGACGCCAGGCCCAGACGCTGGGCAGCACATAGTCCACGATCGGACTATCCGGCTTGCGCCGGGCAATCCGCTTCGCGACCATATGCG
>JAJLKS010000484.1:0-5299 GCA_033838765.1 Alphaproteobacteria bacterium | reverse complement strand
GCCGGAGGGTCTGCTCGGGCTCAAGGATTTCCGCGAAGGCTTCAAGCGGCTGGCGAAGTACAATCTGACATTCGACGCCTGGCTCTATCACCGCCAGATCCCGGAACTGACATCGCTTGCCCGCGCGAACCCTGAGACCACCATCGTCTTCGATCATTTCGGCGGCCCCATCGGCATAGGCCCCTATGAAGGCAAGCGGAGCGAGATATTCGCCCAGTGGAAGAAGGATGTGACGGAACTGGCAACATGCCCCAATGTCGTCGCCAAGCTCGGCGGCATCAACATGGCGGTGAACGGCTATGGCTGGCACAAGCGCGACCTGCCGCCCACATCCGGCGAACTCGTGGCCGCGACGCGCGACTGGTATCTGCACTCGATCGACGTCTTCGGGCCGGAGCGCTGCATGTTCGAAAGCAATTTTCCGGTCGACAAGCTCTCCTGTTCCTACGGCATCGTCTGGAACGCCTTCAAGAAGATCGCATCGGGCTTCAGCGCGGATGAGAAGCGGCACCTCTTCCACGACACGGCGGCGCGGGTCTATCGCATCGCCACCGCCTGAGGCTATAAGAAGGCGCGCAGCAAAGAGGTTGAGATGCTCTCCCCCCAGGAAATTGACGAACTGGCCGCCTTCATGCACGAGCTTGCCGATGCGGCGGCTAAGGTCACGCTGCCGCATTTCCGCGAAGGCATCGATGTCGACCACAAGGAGGGCCGCCATGCCTTCGACCCCGTCACGGCGGCGGACCGCGACGCGGAAGCTGCGATCCGAAAGCTGATCGGCGAGCGGTACCCCACCCACGGGATTCTTGGCGAAGAACATGGAAAGGCCATCGGCAGCAGCGAACATCTCTGGGTGATCGACCCGATTGACGGCACACGGAGTTTCATCTGCGGCGTGCCGCTCTGGGGAACGCTCATCGCCCTGAACGACGGCAAACGTCCCGTCATCGGCATGATGGACCAGCCCTTCACGCGCGAACGCTTCATCGGCCGGCCGGGCGGCACCACGCTTTCAAGCCCGCATGGCACCACAGTTCTGAAAACCAGCGGCTGCACGGCATTGGCGGATGCGAAGCTCGGCAATACCGATGCCGGCATGTTCACCGACCCAAAGGAAAAGGCCGCCTTCCGCGACCTGTCCTCCAGGGTTCGGCTGCGGCGCTTCGGCGGCGATTGCTATTTCTATTGTCTGCTCGCCGCAGGCACGATCGACCTCGTGGTCGAAACGGCGCTCGAGGCCTATGACATTCAGGCCCTCATTCCGATCATCGGGAATGCAGGCGGCATCGTGACCGACTGGCAGGGCGGCGACCCGCAGGCCGGCGGCAATGTCGTTGCCGCGGCAACGCCGGAACTGCACAAGGCGGCGCTGGAGATTCTGTCTCAGGCCTGAGCGGTAAACCTGTCGAATGCCGCCCAGAAGACGGCGCGCGCTTCATCGCGCTCGATCAGGATTTCGTGGCGCGCAGCCGGCACCGTGACCAGCAGCGCATTGGGCGTGTGAAGCGCCACATGGGCAAGCGCACAGCTCGATACCAGAACGTCCTCCACCGCCTCGCAGATGAGAAGTGGAGTCTTTATCCGCGCGAGATATCCCGCAGCCGATGTCATGTCCATCGAACGGAACGCGGCATGGAGCCAGCCGACCGTCGCCGAGCCGAGGCCGAGCGCCGGCTCCGCGCGCGTCAGCGACTGCAGCAGCGCGTAGCGGCGTTTGTCATGCGTGAGGATATTGTCCTCGAAAGGTGTCTCGTCCGCCGCCTTCCCGTTGCCGCCCGGCACGTAAGCCTCGTCCCGGCCCAGCGCATGAAGGAGAGACGTCACGCCGCGTATCGCCCGCGCCATGACAGGGCTGAAACGAAGGCCGAACATCGGCGCGGAAAGAACGACTCGCTCGAACCATTCGGGATGGTCATGCGCTGCACGCAGAAGGATCTGTCCGCCCATTGAATGCGCAAGCGCCATGAAAGGCTTCGGCATGACAGGCGCAACGGAAATCATGAGCCGCGCAAGATCGCGGTCGAACTGTGCGAAATCGCCGATATGCCCCTTGCGCGGATCGGCGAGCAACCGGTCCGACAGGCCCTGCCCGCGCCAGTCCATGGTGACGACGGCAAAGCCGCGCTGGCGAAGCTCGCCCGCGACCTCGAAATATTTTTCGGCAAACTCGGTGCGCCCGCCGAACAGGAATACCGTACCGCGGGAACAATCGCCGCCGCTCCATCTGATGCAGCGCAATTGCGCCCCGTCTTCGGCGCGCAGCCAGAAGGCTTCGCCGCCCTCCGGCACCGGATTTTCCGGCAGGAGAACGAGAGGCGCGCTCAATCGTGCGATCCTTCGGCATTTGCCCGCCGCAGCATGATGGGCCGGAGCCGCGCCACGACGGATACATCGCCGACGATCCGTATCTTGCCCTGCCGGAATGCCGTGTTCTGGTCGGTATGACGCTGGAGAATGGAAAGATTGAGCAAGGGATCGACATGTACCGTGCAATCCGCCGGGACGTCGCGCCGGTGAACCTCGTTCGGCTTCTTGCGCCCATCGATCACGACGACACCGGCGCCCGGATGGACGAATTTCAGCACCGCCCCGAGCGAGACATCGCCCGTCAGCGCCGATTTGAGGATCGCCGCAATCTCGTCTTCCGCCTGTTTTGCCGCACTCACCTGGGAGGCCTCCGCCTTGCCGCTTGCCGCACCGGACGTATCCCGATCCGCTTCACGGCAGATCATAGCATTCCTGAAAGCCGCCCCAAGAGTCTTTGGACCGGAGCCTGTTTCCTCTAGGGTTCCTGCAGTTCCGAGAGAGGGAGACCCGCATCCATGAGCTGGGAAAAGGAAACCGCAGAAATCAGACGCCGCCGCGAGCTGGCGAAGCAGCAGGGCGGCGAGGAGGCCGTGAAGCGCCACCACGGGAAGGGCCGGCTCACCGTGCGCGAACGCATCGCGCGGCTATCGGACGAGGGCAGTTTCCGTGAAATGGGCGAAGGCGCGGGCGTGCCGCAATTCGACGATGCCGGAAACCTGATCGGCTTCGAGCCCGCAAACTATGTGCTCGGCTTTGCCACGGTGAACGGCAGGCGCATCGCCATTGGCGGCGAGGACTTCACCATGAAGGGCGGCTCGCCCAATCCGGCGGGCTTGCGGAAAAGCGTCTATGCCGAGGAACTCGCCCTCACCTACAAGGTGCCGCTGGTCCGGCTTCATGAAGGCGGCGGCGGCTCGGTCGCAGGTTCCGCCGGCAAGGGCAATGCGCGGCCGCTTGGCGAGCCCGTATTCGCCACGCCCCGCTTCCGTTCGATCGCGCAGGTGCTGGGAGAGGTGCCGGTGGCAACCGCCGCTCTGGGCGCCGTCGCGGGCATGCCCGCCGCCCGCCTCGTCGCCTCGCATTTTTCGGTGATGGCGGAGGACGCGCAGGTACTGATCGCCGGGCCCAAGGTCGTTGCCCGCGCGCTCAATGAGGATCTGACCAAGGAGGAGCTTGGCGGCGCCGAGGTTCATGCGCGCTCCGGCGTCATCGACAATGTGGCGGCGACAGAGGAAGAAGCGCTGAAGGACATCGCGCGTTTCCTCGCCTACATGCCGGACAATGTCTGGCAGCTGCCGCCACGCATCGCGACGGACGATCCGCGCGACCGCGCCGACGAGGCACTGCTTTCCATCGTGCCGAAGGACCGCCGCAAGCCCTTCAACATGCGGAAAATCCTGAAAGCGGTGGTGGACCAGGGCAGCTTCTTCGAAATGACGAAGCGCTTCGGCCCCTCGCTCATCACCGGCCTTGCGCGGCTCAATGGCACGAGCGTAGGCGTCATCGCCAATGACTGCCATTTTTACGCTGGCGCCATGACGGCGCAGGCCGCACAGAAGCTCCGCCGCTTTGTGGACATGTGCAACACGTTCCACCTGCCGATCCTCTCCTTCGTTGACGAGCCGGGCTTCATGATCGGCTCGGCCTCGGAGAAGGCGGCAACCATCCGCCACGGCACGGCGGCGATCGCGGCAGTGATGCAGAGCCGCGTCCCCTGGGCGAGCGTCATCGTCCACAAGGTATTCGGTGTCGCGGGCGCGGCGCATTTCGGGCCCGATGGCTATGTGCTGTCATGGCCGAGCGCGGCAACGGGCGCGCTGCCGGTGGAAGGCGGCGTCGCGGTTGCATTCGCGCGCCAGATCGCCGAAGCGGCGGACCCCGATGCGCTGCGCGCCGAACTGGAAGCAAAGCTCGCAGCAGGTCAGTCGCCCTTCCCGCGCGCCGAAGGCTTCTCCGTGCATGAGTTGATCGACCCGCGCGAAACGCGGGCAAGGCTCTGCGACTGGCTCGACTGGGCGGAGCAGCGACGCGCCGTGGCACTCGGCCCCTATATGACCACGATGCGGCCATAAGGAAAAAGGGCCCCGCCCGGGCGGAGCCCTCCCTCCCCTCGCCGCTCCCCTCGCGGATCAGTAGTTGGAGAAGAGAATGGCGCCGGTGATCGCGCTGATGCCGAGCCAGAGCGCGACATTCGACCGGTCATAAGCGCGCACATGATAATACGGCCCGTAATGCGGATGCGACGAGTAGTAAACCGGCGCGCCGAAGCCATGATAGTGATGCTGCACCACATAGGGCCGCCAATGCACCCAGGGCCGCACCTTGTGATGCCGATAGACGACCCTCGGCGGGTGATTGTAGTAGTGGCGGTAGGCGTTGTGGCGCTTGTAGGCGTGATGGCGATTGTGATTGTAGTGATTGCCATGCACGAGCTCCACGGCGCTGCGCGCATCCGCCCCGATAACAGGCTTCACCGAAACCGCCTGCGCCGCCGCGGGCGCGGCAAGGCCAAGGGCAGCGGCGAGACCTGCAAGAACGACGAGCTTCTTCATGTTGCTGTCCTCAAAATACCTGTGTCGATCCTTGTACCCGTGAGACAAGGATGAGCGCCGCCGACTGAACGGTTAATGGCCGCTCCGTTCATCTGGCGTTCAGGTTCAATCCAGGATTTCTGCGGATTTTCAGAGCCTAGCCGCCGAGGAATAGGCGGCCCACATCCGGGTTTTCAAGAAGCGCACGCCCCTCGCCGGCGAGCGCCACGCGGCCTGCGACCAGCACATAGCCGATATCGGCAAATTCGAGCCCGCGCTTCGCATTCTGTTCGACCATGAGGATCGTCTTGCCTTGCGTTTTCTGAAGATCGGCAAGGATATCGAACACCATGTCGATCATTCGCGGCTCAAGTCCGATGGAGGGCTCGTCCACCAGCAGCACCTTCGGGTCCATGATGAGCGCACGGCTTATTTCGAGAAGCCGCCGCTCGCCGCCCGAA
>JAJLKS010000483.1:0-11454 GCA_033838765.1 Alphaproteobacteria bacterium | reverse complement strand
AAGCCGAAGGCGGCGATCAGTAGGGCATAGGGCAGAAGGCGGCTGGACTGCTCCAGCACGAAATGGACCGCCTCATACTCGGCCAGCGTGCCGAAATAGGAATTGGAAAGCGCTCCGGCCATGATGCCGAAGGCAGACAGCACAAGCAGCGGCCCGAGCACGCTCATGCTGACGATTTCCGTGAATTGCCGTGCAAAGGAGCGGCTCGCTTCCACGCGCCAGATGGCGTTGAAGGCGGCCTCCACCTTGTTGATGAGCGAAATGACCGTGTAGAGCAGGAAGAAGAAACCGACCGTGCCGAGAATGTTGGCGTTCACGCGCTGCACGAATTCCATGATCTGCTTCGTGATCGCCGTACCCTCATCACCGAGCGGCGCGAGAAAATCCGTGACCATCGTCTGGAGATAGGCGTCGAAGCCGAAGGCGCGGAATATGGCAAAACCGATCGCAAGCGCCGGCACGATGGAAAGCAGCGTCGTATAGACAAGGCTCATGGCGCGCAGGCTGAGCGTGCCGCTGAGAAGGTCGCGCACGACCGCCCAGCCGATGCGCGCGGCAAGATAGAGCGCCCGTTGCCACAAAGGCAGGTCATCGATCACCGGCTCCCATATGAGAGCGTGGGCGCGTTCTGGAAGGGAACTGGAGCCGAACATGAGCCTATGCTAGTCGGCCAGAGCCGCTTCGGCCAGCCGCAGGTCCGAAATGGAAGGGCCCTCCACCCGGGGGGATGGAAGGCCCTGATTTTCTCGAATACGGGTGCGCGCCCGATCCGCTCGATGCCGGTATTAGCCGAGAACCAGATTTTCGGCGGAGAAGCGGCCATTGCGCCCCTCGACCAGTTCATACTGGATCTGCTGACCCTCCTGCAGGGATTTCTGGCCAGCGCGCTCGACAGCCGAGATATGGACGAAGACGTCCTTTCCGCCATCCGACGGCGCGATGAACCCATAACCCTTAGTGGCGTTGAACCACTTCACGACTCCGCTAGCCATAGTGCCTTGAATGCCTCGTGTAGAGAAAAATGACGGATGCCGGGTTTGACACCGGCACCCGGCTAAAAACGCTATCACCGAATTTTCCTGCGGCATATCGAAAATAGAAGGCCGGTTGGGTGGAATTAACGGCGGGTTTACGGACAAATATGGCGGTTCCCGGCATCTGGAACCAAATATTAAGCACGGCTGTCTAGCTTGGTCAGGGAAGGGAAACCGCCAGAACCCCGCGCCGCCGCCTGGTGGCGGGGATGGACTGGGGTTCCTGTGCGCCGGAGTTGGAATGACGACCGAACCGCAAGCTTCGATCCGCCAGAAACTCGCCATCTACCTGGCGCAGTTGCCGCCGCCTGCTGTCATCAAACTCGCCTCCGGGCTCGAGCGCGAAAAGCTGCGCGGCACGACCGGGCTTCCTTACGACATGATCCTGTCGGGCCTGCGCCCGATACTTGCGCGGCTGCCCGGCGAACGCCCGGGCATGCCGGATGCGCTGCGCCAGTTCTGCTATCCCTTCGAGGATATGCTCGTGAACGGCGGCGACGACGATCACAGCCAGGGCGCCATCGCGCGCGGCACGGTCATGCGCGTCTGGGACTGGCTGTGTGATGAATTGCTGCCTGACGCGCTGCCGGACCTGAAACAGCGCATCGCAGATCACACATTGAAAAACGACCAGCCCGCCCTCGAGGCTGCGGTATCGGTGCTGCATGCATCCGCCGGCAAGGCAATTCTCGCGGCAATCGACGAGGCGCGAAGCAATCCGGAACGGCGCAGGCAGCTGGAGAAGCGGATCGGCGGCGAAAACGGCATCGAGGATGCGCGCGAGATCGGCGCGATCCTCACCATAGCGCCCGCCATGCTGAAGCTGCAGGCCGAGTTGCCGAAACCGATCCTGAACTTCAGCGAAGACATGGTTGCGACGCTGAAGCAGGTCTACGACGAGACGCATGACTACGCGCCCGATGAGGCGATCTATCTGCCCTTCATGGTGATGCGCCGTCTGGCGGAGCCCTCGCAGATACTGCGCTTCGTCCGCAAGGTCGCGCATCAGCGCAACGACATGCTTATCAGCCGTTGCGAGCTTGCCGTGTTTGGCGAGGTTCTGCTGGCCGAAATGGAAGACATTGCCCGCCGCGTCGATACGCAGCGCCCCGGTCATTCCGACCTTGAAACCATGCTGCACGATATTCGCCGCTTCGCTCATCTGTCGAAGGGCGTGACCGCCGAAATAGACCTGCGCCGCAATGGCGAGTGGGGTCAGCGCCTTCTCGCGGCGCGCGGGCGCGTGTCGGCTGCGATCTCGCAGGAAATGTCGCGCTTCGAGACCGAACTCATTCGCGCATTGCCGTTTCACCAGATCGGGCAGTATGGCCGTGGCGGTCCGATGAAGCCCGACCTCGCAAAAGCGCCTGACCCTGCGCGCATCGAACGCATGACGGCCTGCCTGCGCTTTGTCAGCGGCCTGTCCACGATTTGCGAATCCATCGGTGTACAAAGCCACAGCCGCAGCATCCGCCAGCAGGTGGAGACCTATCTGTCGTCCTATGAGGACAGGCTGCTCGAGGAATTGCGCGTCGCAACCGGCACGTCGCGTTCAAACGCTGAAGAATTTGTGGAGGCGGCAGCGGCCTTCCGCGAAGCGCTCGGCGAGAGCAAGCAGGCAGAAATCCTGCGCCGTCGCGGTCAGGTCGCCGCGCGCGGCTGAGCCGCGTCACGGGGCGGCAAATTCCTCTTCATAAGCGAATAGCCCCGGCATACCGCCCGTATGCAGGAAGATCGCTGCATCCCGGCCCGAATGCTCGCCTGAAAGCAGCTGGGCGATGAATCCGGCCATGCCCTTGCCGGTATAGACCGGATCGAGAAGGATGCCTTCGGTCCGCGCCACAAGCTCCACTGCGCGGCGCATCGCTTCCGTCGGCATGCCGTAACGCTCGCCGAGATGGCCGCTGTCGAGCACCACGGCGCCCGGGGCCGGCGCCGTCGCGCCGATCAACGCCGCGGTCTTGCAGGCGAGCGCGTGAATGCCCTCGGCCATTGCGTCATGGTCGGCACGGTAGACATTGATCGCCTGAATGTCCGGACCGCGCCCGAGCAGGATGGCGCCCGCAATGAGCCCGGCCTGCGTGCCGCCGCTCGACGAGGCGTGAACCAGCACGGCATCGCCGATACCGGCATCGTCGAGTTGACCGGCAAGTTCGGCATAGGCATTGGCATAGCCAAGCGAACCGACCGCGCTCGACCCGCCGACCGGCACGAAATAGGGGCTGCGTCCTGCCGCCTTGAGCTCGTCCATCACGCCGGTGAAGACGGCACTCGCATCTGCATCGCCCGGCACGATCCGCACATCGGCGCCAAGCACCGCATCGAGCAGCAGATTGCCGGAATGCCGGTAGCTGCGTCCCCGATAGGGCACAGTGTCGAAAAGGACGAGAACGGATGAGAGCCCGGCCGCAGCAGCGGCTGCCGCCGTTTGCCGCGCATGGTTCGATTGCACGGCGCCGGTCGTCACCACTGTCCCGGCACCACCTGCAACCGCCTCGCCGATCAGGAACTCGAGCTTGCGTGTCTTGTTGCCGCCGCCTGCGAGCCCCGTGCAATCGTCGCGCTTGATGAAGAGGCGGGGGAGCTTGCGGTCCGTCTCGCGCGATAGCGCCTCGCGCAGCCTTCTCATCTCCGCAAGCGGCGTCGGCAGATGGGCGAGCGCGATGCGCGGGAAATTGTCGAACGGTTGGGACATGGATCAGATGATCCCCTCGTCGCGGAACCCCGCGATCTCGGCGGCGGAATAGCCAAGCTCGCCGAGAATTGAGTCTGTGTGCTCACCCAGTACCGGCGCGCGCTCGCGCACCGTTCCGGGCGAACGCGAAAGCCGCAGTGGCGTTTCCATGATGGGCGCGGGGCCGGGCAGGCCGGGAAAGCCGAGCGGCTTCAGATAGTTCATCGCCTTGATATGCGGATCGTCCAGCGCCTGCTGCGGCGAATAGACAGGGCCTGCGGGAATGCGCGCCTTTTCGAGTTCGGCAAGCGCTTCCTCGCTCGTACGCTCCGCCGCCCAGCGCGCAGTGCGCTCCGAAAGGATTTCGCCGTGATCCCCGCGCGAAAGATCGTCCTTGAAGCGCGGGTCCGTGAGCCAGTGATCGTCGCCCATGAGCCTTGCCCAGCGCTTGAAGAGCGGCATGCCGATCACCTGAACGAGGATCCAGCCATCCTTCGTCCGGACGATGTCGGCAGGTCCTGCATAAGGCGAGCGGTTGCCGATGGCGATGCGGTTCGTCTGGCGGAGCTGCTGCTCGATGAGATGGAAGTTGAAATAGGCAAGCGCCGTGGAGAGCAGCGATCCCTCCACGATCTGTCCCTTGCCGGAGCGCGCACGCTCCATCAGCGCGGCAAGCGTACCGAATGCGGAAAGGGAGGCGGTGCCGAAATCGACCCATGGTGCGTAGCTTTTCACAGGCTCTTCGGGATGGCCGGTGAGATAGGCCGCGCCGACCATGGACTGCGCCACACCGTCGAAGCCCGTGCGCTCGCTGTAGGGTCCGCCATGACCGAAAGCCGAGACGGTGGTGAGAATGATGTCGGGCTTCGCTTCAACGAGGCTCTCATAGTCGAGGCCCATCGCTTTCAATGTCGACGGCGGCAGGTTGGCGACGACGACATCCGCCGTCGCGACGAGGCGGCGGACGATCTTGCGGCCCGTCTCCGTCATGGGATCGAGCGTCAGGCCGCGCTTGTTGCGGTTCATCTGCAGGAACATCGCACCTTCGCCGCCTTCGCCCGCGGCGGCGCCCGGCACGATCGGCTGCACGAAGCGGTCTTCGCTGCCTTCGCGCTTTTCGATACGAATGACATCGGCGCCCATATCGCCGAGAAGCGCGGCACAATAGGGGCCGGCGATATAGCGGCCGAAATCGAGCACACGAATGCCTGCGAGAATGCCTCTGGATGCGCCGCCTTGTTCCGTCATGTCTTCAATCTCCCGGGACCGTTATTCCTGTCTCGTTTTGATACGCCGGACAGGTAGCCAAACGATAAGGGGTGTCGCAGTGGGGAGAAAGCCCACCGTCGGAATTTTGCTTTTTATTTAGGCTTTGCCCCCTAGTCTTGGCGCGCTCGGGGGAACGGGAGAAGCGCGGAGGCGCAGTTCGGAGGCTGGGTGAGGGGATCGCAAGACGCGGTCGGGGCATTGCTGCATCAATCGCCGCAACCGCCTGCAGGCATGTTTGACTATCGCTGGACCGGCGAGTTCGCGGATGCGCAGCTCGAGGACAGCTATATCCGCGCGAGCTGGGACGAAATCCGCTCGCGGCTCAATGCCGTTCTGATCGCCGTCTACATATTCGTCGCCTGGGCTGCCTTCGATCTCATGGCGCTTGGCCTGAGCTGGGCTTTTGCGGGCCTTCTGCTCGGACGCCTTGGCGCATTGGCCTGCATCATGCTGGCCCTCAAGGTATTCACCACCGCGGATCGGCAGCGCGGCTTCACGATCGCCGCCTTCGGGACGCAACTATGCGTCGTGCTGGTTGCGCCGGTCTCCCTGTATCTTGGCGAAGTGAACTTCGCTGCGGCGCTGCTCAGCATCGTCGTCATCCTCTTTGCCTTCTATATCGGCGTGCCGACGCGGCTTGCGGCGAATGTCGTATTGTCGTCGGCGCTCTGCCTCGGCTTTGCCGTCATTGCGCCATCGCTCACCGAAATCGACACCTTCACGCTCTTGCAGATATGCCTGCTCTTTGCCGTGGTGAACGCTATCGGCATCGAGATGGTGCGCGCGGCAAACCGTTTGCGCCGCGATGGCTTCCTGACCCTGTTGCGCCAGCAGGAACTCTATGACCGGCTGAAACAGGAGGTGGAAAGCCGGCAGGAGGCCGAAGCCAATGTGCGCAACACCGAAGAAAGCTTCCAGAGCATCTTCCACGCCGCGCCGACGCCCATTGCCCTGATCGAGCCCGCGAACTACCGCGTCATGCAGGCCAACATGGCGGCACTGAAGCTGTTCGGTCTTTCCGACGAGGACCGCAAGAGCTTCGATGTGCGTTCGCTATTCGATGAAGACGATCTGCCTGCGCGCATGGAAGCACTGCTAGCCAGCAGCCGCATGGGCGAGCCCGTCGAGTTCCGCATGAAGCGGAAGGACGGCATTGGTATTCACGTTCTCGTTTCAGCGGCGACCGCGCATTTTCAGGGGCGCCGTGCAATGCTGATCGGCTTGCAGGACATAACGGCCAAGCGCAAGGAAGCCGAGGCGCTGCGCGATGCGCGCGATCAGGCGACGGCGGCGAGCCGCTCGAAATCGGAATTCCTCGCCAATATGAGCCACGAACTTCGCACGCCGCTCAATGCGATCATAGGCTTCTCCGAAGCGCTGGAGCGCGAGCTGTTCGGGCCGATCGGCAGCCCGCGCTACCGCGAATATGCCGAAGACATTCATGACAGCGGCGTCCATCTCCTGAGCCTCATCAACGACATTCTCGACCTGTCGAAGATCGAGGCCGGGCACTTCAAGCTGCATGAGGACGATACCGAGCTCAATCACATCATCGGTGCTGCAACGCGCATCGTGCGCCACAGGGCGCAGCAGTCGAATATCGAGATCGAACTCTCATTGCCCGAGCCGCCCATCTCGCTCGTTGCGGACGAGCGGGCGCTGAAGCAGGTGCTGATCAACCTCGTCTCGAATGCGGTGAAATTCAGCCCGGATGGCAGTCTCGTTCGTATCGTGTCGCAGGTGCGGTCCGATTGCCTGCGCATTTCGGTGGTCGATGAAGGCACCGGCATTGCGGCGGAAGACATCCCCCGCGCGCTCACGCCTTTCACCCAGCTCGACGGGTCCCTGTCGCGCGCGCATGAGGGCACGGGCCTCGGTCTGCCCCTCGCAAAGCATCTGACGGAACTTCACGGCGGAACGCTGCATATCGAGAGCGTGCTGGGCGAAGGTACAGCGGTCCACGTCGATCTGCCCCTGTCGCGGATCATTGGAGAGGGCAACAGCGCCGGAGAAGGGCGCGCTGCCCTCTAGAACCTATCGTTCCCCCGGACGGTAGCTCTCCTTTACATGCGGATCGAGGTCTTCCCGCGTGAAGCGGACGGGTTTCGTCTGCATGCCGACGAAGAGTGGCGACTGATCGGCATAATGCGGCGACGACCTGTCGAGCGTTGCCGAACCGAAGGGGTGGATGCTTTCGGAGCGGAGGTTGCCCGCCCGGTCCCACTCGACGAACATGATGAGCGTGTCGCCGCCGCGTGCGGTGAGTGTGCCGTCCTCCACGGGAAAGCCGTATATGGCACGCAGAATATCTGGCCCGCCATCGACCGGCAGGTCGACATTGCCGCGGCGGAAGCGGTTCACCTCGCCCCATTCGGGATCGAGCCGGCCGAAGTGCTGTTTCAGATAGGCGATCGTCTCGCGCTGTTGGTCTGCCGGAACGGGCGGCGTTTCACGGCGGATTTCGGCGGTGACGATGGGTTCCGCCGTCCGCACGGCAAGCGCCGTCCCGCGATTTTTCACATCGGTCCGGCGGTCCCATGCGCGCAGAATGTCCTGCGCCTCGGCAAGCTCCGCATCGCCCGCCGCGTCGAGCGCGAGCAGCCCCGCAACGATTTCCGCCACCCGCGAACTCTCGCTATAGGTGAGATCGTATTTATAGGCGTGGAAAGCCTCGCGCGTGATCGAGCTGTCGGCGCCCCATGTCTCCTCGCTGCGCAGCGCGCGGTTCGTCATGTCGGTCTGAATGCCCATGCGCGCGGGAAAATCGGCAGGCTTCAGATTGTCGTTCGCCGCCGTGGCGCGGAACGGCGTGTTGTTCGCATTGTAGAGATAGCCGGAGTTCGGGTTGTAGAGCTTCGGCACCAGATCGAAGGGCACATAGTCCCTCCAGATCAGCGATGAATCGTCGCCCGGCAAAACGCCAGACCAGTCCGGTCCCTCCTTACGGTCCGGGAACTGGGCGTTGTAGACATAGGCGATGTTGCCCTGCTTGTCGGCATAGATGTAGTTGATGCTCGGCAGCGCCTGAAGCTTCATTGCCTCGATCCATTCGGCGAGATTGCGCGCCTTGTCGAGCGCGAAATACTGTTCGACCTGCCGGATTTCCCCGAGCCCCGCATAGCGCACCGCATAGGCGCCGTCCGGTCCGCGCAGAACGGGGCCATGCTCGGAGCGCAGGACTTCGCGTTCGACCGTCCACCAGAACGGCCCCCAGAGATCGACGCGGATCGTGGCGGTACTTTTCTCGAAGTCGCGCCATTCGCCATCGAGCATGTACTGGTTGTCATTGTCCGGGTTGAGCGTCAGCTTGTAGATGTCGACGAGGTCGGGCTCGTTCACCGTGTTGGCCCAGCCAAGATGCGCGTTGTGGCCATGAAGCATGAAGGGCGAGCCGGGAAAGAAGCCGCCCGCGACGTGCCACCCTTCATCGCTCTGAAGCACGGCTTCATACCATGCGACAGGCCCCGTGAATGGCTGATGGGAATTGACGAGAAGCCGCGTCGCGCCGTCGGCGGAGCGGGCGGGGCTCACCGCCACGGCATTGGAACCGATGGGGAGCGGCGTCTTTGCGGGAAGGAACGCATCCACCCCTTCCTTCGACAGGCCCTCGCTGCCGCCGATGCGTCCCTCGAAGACCGCGATCAGCGTCTTGTCGAGACCGTAGAAGAAGGGCGCCTTGAACATGAAGCCTGCAGCGATGTCCTTGCCGGTTACGGGCAGGGTGCCGGGCGCGACCTTTTCCGGATGAAGCGCGGCATAGTAGTTCACGCCATCGGCATAGGCCTCGATCACGGCGCGCACCTCCGGCGAAAGATCGCTCTCGTAGCGAGCCTCGATCGTGTCCCATATGCCCATGAGATTGACGAGATAGTCGGTCACCGCCGCGCTCTCGCCCTTGATGGCTGCAAGCTGTCCGCGCGTTGCGATCAGCACTTCCTGTATGGTGCCGAAATCGTCTTCCGAATGGGCATAGCCGATGCCGAAGGCGACATCGGTGTCGCGCGGCCCATAGACATGCGGCACGCCCCATTCATCGCGCTTGATCGTGACGTCGAAATCGGCGGCACGAGCGATCATGGGCGCGGTGTCGGCAGGTGCAGGAGCTTCCATCGCGCCTCTGGCAAGAATGACCGCAAGGGCAGTAAGGGCAACGGCAATGAGACCGAGCAGGCCGGTTTTGGCGATACGAAGCACGAGGCGTTCCTCTTTCTGTTTGCGCGAAGCCTAGCGGCAGATGCCGTGCCGTCAATCTGGCGGGCAGAAGGCCTGCGTCCCTGCGTCGCTTTTCGCGGGCGGGCTTACCCTCTATACAGGATGCCACCTCGAAACCCCGGCGACAGGCGATCTCCTTGCTGCTTTCAGCGAATGAAATTGGGCTCTTTCTCGCATTTGCGGGCCTCACGGGGCTTGTGCTCTGGCTGCTGCTGCGGCCGCTCCGGGCTGATGCGGCGGCAGCGCCCCAGGATGTGGGCGAAAGCGAAATCGCCATTTACCGTGACCAGCTTGCAGAGATTGGCCGCGATCTCGATAGGGGCACGATCGGCGAGGCGGAAGCGGAGGCAGCGCGCGTCGAAGTCTCGCGGCGGCTGATTGCGGCAGGCGAGGCGCAGGCGGAAGCCGCGAGCAGCACCGGCAGCACCGGCGACCCGCGCTGGCGCCGTGCCGCTGCGGTGGCCCTTGCGCTCGGCCTGCCCATGCTGACCCTGTTCATCTATCTCGGCGAAGGCACGCCCGGCCTCGAAGGCCAGCCCATCGAAGCACGTCTCGACAAGCCGGCAAGCGAGCTTCCCGTCGAGGCGCTGATCGTTCGCATAGAACGCCGCCTGAAGGAAAACCCGGACGATGTGGCGGGCTGGGAAACGATTGCACCCGCCTATGTGATGCTCGGCCGCTACGACGAGGCCGTGCGCGCCTGGACGCGGGCCATGATCGCTGGCGGGATGACGGCCGAACGGCTGGCCGCGCGCGGCGAGGCGAGGGTACTGGCAAATGAGGGTTCGGTCGGCGCGGGTGCGCGGGCCGACCTCGAAAAGGCGATCGAACTGGAGCCGATGGAACCGCGGGCGCAATATCTGCTCGGGCTTGCCGATCTCGAAGCGGGCAACCGCGAAGCGGCGCTGACGCGATGGAAGACGCTTCTGGCGTCCGCGCCTGCGGATGCGGCCTGGGCGCCTGCCGTTCGCGGCCAGATCGACGCCGTCGAAGGCCGGGCCACCATTTCGGCTGCGGACGAGCCCATGATTCGCGGCATGGTCGAAGGGCTTGCTGCCCGGCTTGAGGACAACCCGGATGACCTCGAAGGCTGGATCAGGCTGATCCGGTCCTATGACGTGTTGCAGGACAGTGAAAAAGCGAAGGCAGCGCTGGAAACGGCAAGAAAAACCTTCGCTGATGATGCCGAGGCGCTCAGCCGTCTCGACAACTTATCCCCGGGTGGGGGTGCCCCGCGCTAGGATGAGCCTCACTCGTCAGAAGGGCAGGGCACATGCTGAGCGATCTTCAGAAGGAAACGGCGAAAGCCATCGTCAATATATTCGAGACGGGTTCGGCCCGTGGCGACTATGCGCGTGTGACGCTGCTCACCGGCGATAGCGGTCACCTGACCTATGGCCGCGCGCAGACGACGCTCGGCAGCGGCAATCTCCATCTGCTCATCAAGGCCTATTGCGATGCGCCGGGCGCACTCTGCGCAAGGGCGCTGCGGCCCTATCTGCCGCGCCTTGCCGATATCGACCTGCGGCTCGATACCGACTGGACATTTCGCAGCCTGCTGAAGGAAGCAGGGGGCGACCCCGTGATGCAGGAGACGCAGGATGCCTTTTTCGACAGGGTCTTCTGGGCGCCCGCTGTGGCGGCGGCGAAACGGGCCGGACTCTCCGAACCGCTCTCCGTTGCCATCGTCTACGACAGCGTGGTGCATGGCTCATGGATCGCCATGCGCGACCGTACCGTCGCCAGGGTGGGCGATGCCGCGCGCACGGGCGAACGCAAATGGGCTGCGGCCTATCTCGATACGCGGCGAGACTGGCTCGCCGGTCATTCGAACGCGCTGCTGCGGAAAACCGTCTATCGCATGGATTCGCTGAAGGCGCTCGCCGCTGCGGGCAACTGGAAGCTCGATCTTCCCATGGTGGTGCGGGGCGTCAGGATCGATACCGATGTGCTCGGCATTCGCCCGCCGGTGACCGCCTCGGCTATCGACGCCGCGACGCGGAACCTGCGCCTCACAAACCCGCCGATGACCGGCAACGATGTGCGCGCGCTGGAGGCCGCGCTTGCGAAAGAGGGCTATGCGATCGATCAGGATGGTGTTTTCGACGCGGGCCTCGAATCCGCGCTTAAATCCTTCCAGCGCGACTACGGGCTTGTGGATGACGGCATCGCCGGCCCCGCGACAAGGCTGATGCTGGGAATTTGACCGCGATTCCGGGGAAATCCGGCAGACCCGCGACGATTTAGCGGTTTGGCGGCTTGGTG
>JAJLKS010000482.1:0-17752 GCA_033838765.1 Alphaproteobacteria bacterium | reverse complement strand
GACGAGGAGCACCTGCCCGCGCCACTCCCCGAGGGTGGTCGCGCGGCCGTCAATGGTGGTGAGCGGGATGTCGTGGAACTTCATCGTCCGCCGGATCGGCCGGGCCGGGCCGTCCAATCGGGATTCACGGGCCGGCCTGCGGCGGCGGCTTCGCTCTGGCGCTCGCTTCCGACATCCGTATAGCGGGCAAGAGTGCGCGCATGAATGCAGCATTCATCCGCATCGGCCTTTCGGCCTGCGACATCGGCGTGAGCTATTTCCTGCCGCGGCTTGTCGGCGTATCCGTGGCGAGCGAACTGATGATGACGGGACGCTTCATCAACGCGGAACGCGCCGAGCGCGTCGGCCTCGTGTCGGAAGTGGTGGAAGATGAACAGCTCGAGGAAGCGGCAGTGCCCTATATCGACGAGATGCTGACGACATCACCGCTCGGCCTGCGGCTGACCAAGGAATGCCTCAACATGTCTGTCGATGCGGGAAGCCTCGAAGCGGCTGTGGCGATGGAGGACCGGAACCAGATCCTCTGCGCGCAGACCAGCGACTTCCGCGAAGGAATTTCCGCTTTCCTCGGCAAGCGCAAGCCCGCCTACACGAACAGCTGACGTAAGAAAATGAAACGGCCGCCCCGATGAAGGGGCGGCCGTTCGCATGTCGCGCGTCTCCGGCGTATCAGAAGCCGTAGACGACCTGGAGCGTGAAGTCGTCGCTGTCGATCGGATCGAGGTCGTAATGCGTCCACTCGCCGCGCAGCGACCAGCCATCGCCAAGGCCATATTCAAGACCGCCGCCTGCGAGCCAGCTCGTGTTGCGCGTATCGATCTTGTACTGGTGCACACCGCCCTTGCCGTAGACGGCAAGATTCTGCGCGACCGGGAACGAGAGCAGAAGCTCCGCACCATAGGTGTCGACGCCCGCTTCGCCGATGACGCCCGGCGCACCGTGATCACCAAGATCGGCATAGAAGGTCTGCACCGCAGCATACTGGTTGAGACGCCAGCCGGCGACTCCCTTCCAGCTCACATCGTCGCTGCGATCGGACCAGCCCCAGCCGAGACCGCCGCCGACATAGAGGCCGGTCTTGAACTCGGTGTCGTTATAGACGTTGTTCGGCGCCTGATCCTGCGCCACTGCGCCTGTGGCAAAACCGGCGAGACCCATCGCGAGCCCGGCAGTGCAGAGAAGTCGTGTAGCTTTCATCATTCATGAGCCTCGTAAGGAAAACGAAGCCCCCCGCCTTCAGGCGCAGAAGATGGTCGTTGTGTTGCGGCAAGGCAAGGGAATGTGGCGCGAGCTTGCCGCCGGATTGTTGCCACAATCGCAAAAAGCATTGCGGCACAAGCACTTCTTGCACAAGACCATTATGGGAAGAACGCTGCGGCACATTCTTCGCCCGGCATCGTGGCCATTGCGCAACAGGATGTGTGAGCGAACACGAAACGGGGAACGGCCGCGCTGCAGCTACTTCTTCTTGCTCATGTCGATCAGCGGCATCATGCGGATGGTCGACGTGCCCTTGGCGACGATAACGCCTTCGGCATTCTTCAGATTTCCCTCGACGAACATGGTGGAGCGGCCCCGCCGCTCGATCCAGGCTTCGGCGACGAGACGGCCGGGCGTTGCCGGCGCGAAGAAGGAAACCTTGATTTCGAGCGACATCGGCGTCTGCTCGAAATTCGTGACGCACATGGCGGCCCGCGCCATCGCCGCATCGATCCAGCCCGTGACGAAGCCGCCCTGCACCACGCCGCCCGAGTGACACATGCGCATTTCCGCCTCGACCTCGATGGCGGCGCGGCCCTTTTCGGCATCCATATACAGGGTACGGACGATACCGAGGGACTCGCCGAGCCCATCCTTGCCGGCCTCGTCGTCGAAGCGTTTTTCGGGTGCGGTCGTGTCGGGCATTGAAGTCTCGCAAGGGAAAAGGTGAATGAGGATGAGGCAGTCTAGGCATTTTGGCCTTGCGGGGAAGCGCCATTCCCCGTTCAGATAGAGGCCGTGCGCCGTTCATCGGCGGACAGCGGGCAACAGGTCTCGACGGGGCGCGGCATGGCTTTCACGCAGATGAGATCGATCCGCTTCGCTGCCCTGCTTCTGGCGGCAGGGCTGTCCGTGGGCGGCGCCTCTGCGAGGCCCGCCCCGATGAGCGCCAGCGGACATGCAGAGGCGCTCGCCTTCATCGAGGAAACGGCAGGCGTCATGGCCGAGGCCGAGGCGTCACTCGATAGCGCAGTAGCGGATGGCCAGGCGGCTGCCACACGCGACGCACTTGGCGCAAGGCTTGAGACGCTCCGCCGGATGATGACGGAAGCCGCGCAGCGCGACCGGATCGGCGCGAAAGGAAACCCGAAGAACGGGAACGTCGCACCGGAGCGGGCGCGCGCCCGCGACGTCATCGCCCGCGCAGGCGCGATGGAGGAGCGGCTTCAGGATCTCTGGACGATCTGGTCGCAGCGCGCGCGGGGCGATACGTCGGGCTGCCTCGGTCCGCAAGGCTACGCTCCATGCTGAACAATGCAACTCAGTTCCGCCTGCTCCCCTTGTCGAGGTATGGCACGGAGATCGGCATGGCGCTGATGGGGGCCGGCTCCGACTTGCCGGTGTGATGGCGTCGCGTCACCGCCGCGCGGCTTCGTCCTCGCCCACAAAGGCCGCGCAGCAGAGAACCTTGTCCACCGCCGCGTCGCTCTCACCAAGCGGCAGCACGACAACTTCGTAATAAACGTAATTGCGGTCCTGATAATGCCACTCGGCAGAGGCCTTGTGCATATAGGGCGCGCGCTCGCCGGTGCAGATGCGGATGGGCGCGAGGGCGACTTCCGCCGCCTCGCCGAAAACTTCCTGCGGCGTCTTGCCGGCAGCATTGCCCGCGCCGAAGAATTCCGACACGACGGTGCCGACCACGCGGTAGCGATACTCGCCGTGCGGCAGCACATCGATCATGAAGATGTTGGGAAGATATTTCCGCACCGCCATCGGATCGAACTGCGCGCGGGAGGGAAAGAGCCGCGCCCCCCGGAGCCGCTCCCAATAGTCGAGCACGGCAATCGGCGCATCGGCGGTCAGATGCCGGCGCACGGCATCGGCCTCGCCCCAGAATTCGGCGCGCACGGCCGAAGACGGCGGCTGCCGCTGCCCCTTCGCCTCTCCGGGAATGTCGAGATCGATTATACCCATTGCCCTGCCCGATGCTTCTTCCGGGAAGCGATTGTGAAGTGCGGGATTTAATGCAGGGTTTATGTGAAGGAAGCAGATCGATGCGAACGGCATAAGAATGATCGTCACCTGCCAGCATGCTCCTGTTACGGAGCAGTACTACGTATCCTTGCGCTATCGATACAGGCTTTGCGCCCGACGCCTTGCCCTTGCGGCACGCTCGACAAATGCTGCAGGCTCGGCCATATTCCGCCTCGCTTACTGACAATAATGTAAAGCTGAAGGAGCGCCCCCATGCCGAGCTACAAGGCCCCCGTGGAAGACTTCATGTTCCTGTTCCACGAGCTTCTCGAAATCGACAAGCGCCGCGAGGTACCGGGCTTCGAGGACCTGACGCCCGACATGACGCAGGCGATCCTCGAAGGCGGCGCGAAATTCTGCGAGGAAGTGCTGCAGCCGCTGAACCAGGTGGGCGACGAGCATGGCTGCGTGCTGGAAAACGGCGTCGTGCGCACGCCCCCCGGCTTCAAGGAAGCCTTCCAGAAATATTGCGAGGATGGCTGGAACCGCCTCGGCGCGCCCGTGGATGCGGGCGGCGCGGGGCTTCCCTCGGTCATCACCTTCGCCTTCACCGAAATGGGCATGTCGGCGAACCAGGCCTTCTCCATGTATCCGGGGCTCACGACCGCGGCCTATTCCGCGCTCTGGGCAACGGGCGAGCCCTGGATGCGCGAGCATGTGGCGAAGAAGATGATCTCCGGCGAATGGACCGGCACCATGTGCCTCACCGAGCCGCATTGCGGCACGGACCTGAAGCTGATGAAAACGAAAGCCGTGCCGCAGGATGACGGCACCTATCGCATCACCGGCACCAAGATATTCATCTCGGGCGGCGATCACGACATGACGGACAACATCATCCACATGGTGATCGCGAAAGTGCCGGACGAGGACGGCAAGCTGGCGAACGATCTTTCGACCGTGAACTTCTTCATGGTGCCGAAGATGCTGGTCGACAAGGAGACGGGCGAGATCACCGGCCCCAACGGCGTGTCCTGCGGCTCCATCGAAAAGAAGATGGGCATCAAGGGCAATGCGACCGCGGTTCTGAATTTCGACGAGGCCGTGGCCTACCGCCTTGGCGGCCGCCCGCCGGAAAAGAAGACCGAGACCGGCGAGGTGAAGAAGTCGAAATCGGCCGGCATGGCCGGCATGTTCGGAATGATGAACGGCGCGCGCATGGGCGTCGGCATTCAGGGCATCGCGATCGGCGAAGTGGCCTATCAGAACGGCGTCACTTACGCAAAGGAGCGCCTCGCCGGCCGCGCACTGACAGGCGCGAAGAACCCGGACCAGCCGGCGGACCCCATCATGGTTTTCCCGGATGTGCGCCGCCTCCTCATCTCGTCGCGCTCATTCGTGGAAGGGGCGCGCGCGCTCGCCATGTATGTCTCGATGCTCTTCACGCTGCAGGTCTTCGGCAAGGACGAGAAGGAACGCGAGGAAGCGGCCGATCTCGCCCAGCTGATGACGCCGGTCATCAAGGCCTTCTTCACGGACAAGGGCTTCCAGGCGGCGAACGACTCCATGCAGGTGTTCGGCGGGCATGGCTATGTGCGCGACCACGGCATGGAACAGTTCGTGCGCGATGCGCGCATCAACCAGGTCTATGAAGGCGCGAACGGCATTCAGGCGCTCGACCTCGTGGCCCGCAAGATGACGGCGAAGGGCGGCCGCGCCACCATGACCTTCTTTGCGAAGGTGGAAGAATTCATCAAGGCGAACGAAAACGATGCCGAGATGAAGCCCTATATCGAGCCCTTGAAGGCGGGCTACAAGCGGCTTGGCGAAGCGGCCGGCTGGCTGATGGAGAACGCGCCGAAGAATTACGACAATGCGGGCGCCGCTTCCTACGACATGCTCAACATCTTCGGCACGGTCGCGCTCGGCTGGATGTGGGCGCAGATGGCGAAGGTCTCGCTCGGCAAGCTCAAGACCGGCGAAGGCAATGCCGAGTTCTACAAGCGCAAGCTGACGCTCGCGCGCTACTGGATGGAGCGCGAAATGCCGCTCACTTCCGGCTGGCTCGAACGCGCCAAGATGGGCGCCGACGGCTTCATGGAACTCGATGAAGCAGCCTTCTGAGGCTGCGGATAGAAAACGCGGAAAGGGCGTCCCTTCTTGTTTTCGGCGGGGCGCCCTTTTTGTTTGCCTCCAACAAAATGTCACCCCCGGGCTTGACCCGGGAGTCCAGAGCGTCACCCGATAATGCCGGTGACAGGTCTGGAAGCTTTCTTTCGAAGAGTGACGCCGCGTTCCGCGCCTTCTGGATTGCCGGGTCAAGCCCGGCAATGACATGTGTATTTTTACCGCGATGATACTTGTGGATGTGCTGGCGCGAAACAAGACCTCACATCCTTGTCAGTTGACGGATGATGCTTCCGGCGCGAGAAATACGCATGACAACGCTCCGCTTCACACCCGTCACACCTTCAGACCGCGCCACGCTCGAAACGCTGGTTCGCGACTATTACATCTATGACGGCCACCAATATGTGGAAGACGAACAAGGTCCGGCGCTCGATCTCGTCTGCGCCGGTGAAGCGAACGCCCTCGCCTTTCTCATCCATGAAGGAGAGACGCTCGCGGGCTATCTCATCCTCACCATCGGCTTCTCGGTCGAATATAGCGGGCGGGACGGCTTCATCGACGAATTGCATCTGGTCGAGGTCTGCCGGGGCCGCGGCCTCGGGCGCGAGGTGATGGATTTCGCGGAGCGCGCGGCGCGCGAGGCCGGCATCCGCTATCTCCACCTCGAGGTCGAACTGCACAATGAGCGCGCGCGGGCGCTCTACGACGCGCGCGGCTATGAGGATTCGGGCCGCACGCTGATGTCGAAGCGGCTGGCGGACTGACGCTGCATTTGCCCATTTCCCCTGCGTCAGATAGCTTTCGCGCCATCAAAAATCCGAACGGGGGAAACTCACATGAAAAATCTCTTCAGCGTCGAGGGCAAGACGGTCCTCATCACCGGCGGCTCGCGCGGCATCGGCGAGATGATCGCGACCGGATTCGTGGAAAACGGGGCCAAGGTCTACATCACCGCCCGCAAGGCACAGGCCTGCAACGAACTGGCCGAAGAACTCTCGAAGAAGGGCACCTGCATTTCGCTGCCCTTCGACCTCGGCACAATGGACGGCATTGCCGGCATCACGGCGGAACTCGAAAAGCGCGAGCCGAAGCTCGATGTGCTCATCAACAATGCCGGTGCGGCCTGGGGCGAGCCGATAGACGACTATTCGGAGAGCGGCTGGGACAAGGTGCAGAACATCAACCTGAAGGGCGTGTTCTTCCTGACGCAGAAAATGCTGCCGCTCTTGCGGAAATCCGCAAGCGCGGAAAACCCCGCCCGCGTCATCAACACGGCCTCGGTGAACGGCATCGAGCCGCCGGAACTCGAAACCTATGCCTATTCCTCGTCCAAGGCCGGCGTCATCATGCTGACGCGGCATCTCGCCAAGCGCCTTGCGCGCGAGCATATCCTCGTCAATGCCATCGCACCCGGCCCCTTCCCGAGCCAGATGATGAAGGCGACGCTGGACAGCATGGGCGACTATATCCGCGCGAACAATCCGCTCGGCCGCATCGGCACACCGGAAGATGCGGCAGGCGTGGCGATCTTCCTCGCCTCGCGCGCATCGGCCTATACGACCGGCGCGACCATCCCCGTGGATGGCGGTTCGGCTGAGGTTTGATCGGAAGCTCCCCCCTCACCCTTCCCGCCTCCGGCGGGCCCCTTCCCTCTCCCCCTGAATGGGGCGAGGGAGACAGCGGCGCACTCTTTCCCTCTCCCCATTGGGGAGACGGAGGGAGCCGCCATCAGACGGCGGAAGGGTGAGGGGCCGTCGCTTCTACTCCGCCGCCGCCTTGCGCTCCGCTGTGCGGGCATGACCGGCGATGAGTTCGACATAGCGCGGGCAAAGCTCGACAGGCAGGTCGTGGCCCATGCCCTCGACCATGACGAGCTTCGCACCCGGCACGGAACGCGCCGTGTCCTCGCCGCCTTGCGGCCGCACCAGTGGGTCGGCATCGCCGTGAATGACGAGGAACGGCAACTTCACTTTCTTCAGGTCCTCGACCCGCGAGCCATCGCCGATGATCGCCGCATACTGGCGGACACCGCCTTCGGGGTAATACATGTGGTCGAACTCGCGCGCGCAACGCTCATATAGCGCCTCGTCGCTCATCGGATAGGCCGGACTCTGATAGACGCGGCGGCCCTTCATCCTGTGACGGATCACGTCCTCGCGTGCCTCCGATGCAGGCTGCGCCTGCAGCGCCTTCAACGCCTCGTCGGTTGCAGGCGGCACTGCGGGATTGCCCGTCGACGACATGATGGAGGTAACGGAGAGAAGCCGCTCGGGGAAATGGATCGCCATACGCTGCACGATCATACCGCCCATCGAAATGCCCATGACATGGGCTTTCTTCAGCCCCAGCACATCGAGAAGGCCGATCCCGTCCGCAGCCATGTCGGCAAGGCGGTAGGGAATATCGGGCGTGCGTCCTTCGCGCACAGCCGCCGCGACATCGGCGGCTTTCGGCAGGCCGGAGAACTTCTCCGACCGGCCGACATCCCGATTGTCATAGCGGATGACGCGGAAGCCTTCGGCGCGAAGCCCCTCCATCAATTCCTCCGGCCAGCTCATCATGGTTGAGGTATAGCCATTGACGAAGAGGATCGGCGTTCCGTCCGCCGGACCGCGATCTTCGTAATTGATGGCGATGCCGTTGGCCTTCACCTGCTTCATGTCGACGGCCATGAGGGTCACTCCGCCGCCTTCGCCGCCGAAGCACGCTTTGCCGCCGCTTCGATGGCGTCGGCGAAAGTGTTGACGAGGGCGAGCGGGAAATCATGGCCCATACCGGGGATGACGCGAAGCTCGGCACCCGGAATATTCTCCGCCGTGTCCTTGCCGCCTTCGACGGGCACGAGCGGATCGTCCGCACCATGCAGCACAACGGTCGGAAGCGTAAGCTTCTTCAGCTTTTCGCGGCGGTCGCCATTCGCGACGATGGCGGCCATCTGCCGCGCAACGCCGACGGGGTAGAGCGAGCGGTTCACGTCGCGCGTCACCCATTGGCGCAGCGTCGCTTCATCCGTGCGGTAGCCGGGGCTGCCGATCGTGTTCCAGGCGAGCATGCCGCGCTCGATGGCGGCGGGAATGTCGCCTTCGGGCGCCGGCGTCATCAGCACGGCCATCGCTTCCGGCTTGCCCTGCGGCACGGCGGGATTGCCCGTGGTGGACATGATTGAAGTGAGCGAGAGAGCCCGCTCCGGATGGTTCGCGGCAACGAGCTGCGCGATCATGCCGCCCATCGAGGCACCGGCGATATGCGCGCGCTTGATGCCGAGCGCATCGAGCAAGCCGACCGCATCCTTCGCCATTTCATCGAGCGCATAAGGTGCAGTCGCCGTCTTGCCCGCCATCAACGCGCCGAAGATCGCCGTCATGTCGGGCATGCCGAGATCGTCGAACTTATGCGAGAGGCCGACATCACGATTGTCGTAGCGGATGACGCGGTAGCCGCGCGAGACAAGCTCCTCGCAAAGCTCCACCGGCCACATGGTGAGCTGCGCGCCGAGCCCCATGATGAGAAGCACGGTTTCGCGGTCCTCCGGGCCGAAGCTTTCATATTCGAGATGGATGCCGTTCGATTTGACCTGCGGCATGGATGGTCCTCCCTGATGGCTTTGTTGTTCTGTTGGCCCAACTCTAACAGCGCGCTTGCGCGCGAGGCGAGCCAAACGCATATTAATGCCAAACATTAGAAACAGCCGCGCCGGGAGGCAATGAAAGATGACGCTCACCTACGACCTCTTCTGGTCCTTCCGCTCGCCCTATTCCTACCTTGTGACCAAGCGGCTGGTGGCGCTGGAGCGCGACCATGACGTGAAGGCCCAAGTGCGGCCGGTCTACCCGATTGCGGTGCGCATTCCCGGCTTCTTCAAGCAGGTGAACCCGATGTGGCCGCCCTACCTGATGAAGGACACGCGCCGCATCGCCGAGATGGAGGGTCTTCCCTACGCCTGGCCCTCGCCGGACCCGATCCTGATGGACATGAAGTCGGGCGAGGTCGCGACCGGCCAGCCCTACATCTCGCGCCTGACGCGGGCAGGCGTGCTGGCCGCCGAACGGGGCCTTGGCCTTGCCTTTCTGGACGAAATCTCCTCGGTCATCTTCGGCGGCGTGAAG
Organism: Alphaproteobacteria bacterium; assembly: GCA_033838765.1. Taxonomy (GTDB): domain Bacteria; phylum Pseudomonadota; class Alphaproteobacteria; order Parvibaculales; family Parvibaculaceae; genus Parvibaculum. Next base: position 8,339 of record JAJLKS010000482.1, on the reverse strand, counting down.
AACTGGCACGAGGGCGGCCATCTGCGGAACGCCGCAAAACGCGCCGGCCTCGACATGGATGAACTCGACGCGGCGGCGGCAAAGGAAGCGGACCGCCTCGAAACCGTGATCGCCGCAAACGAAGCGGCACAGAAGGCAGCCGGACACTGGGGCGTGCCGCTGATGGCCTTCGAAGGCGAACCCTTTTTCGGCCAGGACCGCGTCGATCATCTGATCTGGCGGATGAAACAGCACGGGTTGCGGAAACGCGTCTAGACCGTTTGCACCAATCCAAGCTGCGCCGCAATCGCCACGGCATGGGCGCGGCTGCGCGCCCCGAGCTTCGCGACGACATTGTCCATGTGATAGCGCACCGTTGTCGGCTTGATGCCGCTCTCGGCCGCGATCTCCGCTTCGCGAAAGCCTTGCGCGGCGAGGTGGAGGCAATCCCATTCGCGCGGCGTGAGCGCGGCGCGATGCGCTTCCGGCGCGGCGGCGCGGCGGGCAAGGCGCTCATGAAGCGCGGTGAAAGCATGACCGGCAGCGAGAAGATGGGGAGCCGCCCATTGAGCGATCTCCCTTGCGTCCTCAAGTACCTGCGGGCCCGCAAAGCCGAGCATCGCAATCCGCGCATAAGGAAGCCGGACGGGCACGACGACGACCGAATTGAACCCCTCGGCGCGCATCATGGCCGCAACGCGCTTCTGCTCGCCGCTATAGGGCGCGCGATGCTTGCGGTGTTCGTCGTAAAGGCTGATCGCGAAGGGCAGATGCTCGAAGCGGCAGCGGATATTGAGCGGCATGCGAAGCGAAACGCCGCCTTCCCACATGGCAGAGACGATCTGCACTGGCCAGCCCTGCCGCCGCATGAAGCTTTCCGCCGCCGGGTCGTGAAGCGGGGCGGCGACATCGGGCGTCCAGATCGCGCGCGGCATGGCGATGAGCCCGGCCAGTTGCGCGAGCGCCGCATCGGCAGGGCCGAGCCCGCCCGCCCGGGAAAGCGCGAGGGAGGCCGCCTGCAGCGCACCCGGATCGGCCGCTTGACTGGCCGCCAGCCCCGCCTTCTCCGCCCTTGCCTTCGTCCTTCTGGCCGCCATTTCGTGACCCTGCAGTTTTCGAGGGGACGCGCCCCGATTTATATCCGATATTGGAATGGAAAGGCGAGCCGCAGGCCGCGCCTCCGCTGGGGAATGGACCCGGGCGCGAGGGGCAGCTAGCCTCGCTTGCCTGATCGAGGCCATGAAACAGGACGGACCCCTTCTTCGATGAAACGCGACCTGAAAGCGATGAGCGCGACCGAGTACGACCTCGTTATCGTGGGCGGCGGCATCACCGGCGCGAGCACGGCATGGGACGCGGCGCTGCGCGGCCTCAAGGTGGCGCTGCTCGAGAAGGACGATTTCGCCCATGCAACGACATCGGGCTCGTCGAAGCTCGTGCATGGCGGGCTGCGCTATCTCGTGAATGGCGAGTTCCGCCTCGTGCGCGAGTCGCTCCGTGAACGCCGCATCTGGGAGAACGTCGCACCGCATATGGTGCATCCGCTTCCCTTCGTGCTGCCGACCTATGGCTGGGGCATGAGCGGACCCATCGTCATGGGGATCGGACTTGCGCTTTACGATCTCCTTTCCTTCGACCGAAACTGGCTGTCCGACGACGACAAGAAGCTGCCGGGATTCAGACGCATCCCGAAGGGCAAGGCGCTCGACATGATGCCCTCGCTGAAGCGGGAAAACCTGACCGGCGCCATGATCTATTACGACTGCCAGATGCATGCGCCGGAACGGCTCTGCCTCGAATGTATCGAGGGCGCGGTGGAATATGGCGCAGATGCCGCGAACTATGCCGAGGTGACGGGCTTCGTGACCGAGGCTTCGATGAAACGCGGCGTGAAAGTGGCGGGCGTCGCCGTTCACGACAAGCTGACCGGCGACACGCATACGATCCGTGGCCGCGTGATCGTGAATGCGGCCGGGCCCTGGGCAGACAAGACCATGGCACTGGTGGACGAAACACCGGCACGGCGCCTCATCCGTTCCAAGGGCATCCACATCATCACGCGCGATATTTCCGGCGGCAATGCGCTGGCGATCAAATCGGAACTCGGTGGGCACTTCTTCGTCATTCCCTGGCGAGGCCACACCATCATCGGTACGACCGACACCGTGTTCGAGGAAGACCCCGATGCGCTTGGCGTGACCGAGCGCGATATCGAGAACTTCCTGCTTGTGGTGAATGACGGTCTGCCCGGCCTGAACCTGAAGCGTGAGGACGTGCTCCATTTCTATGCCGGGCTCCGGCCTCTGGTCGACACGACGCCGAAAGCCGCGGATGGAGAGTCCGCACCGAAGGACAGCTACAATGCGAGCCGTGCAGCGGAAGTCTTCGACCACGGCGTGGAAGAGGCGATAGACGGGCTGATCTCCGCGATCGGCGGCAAATGGACGACCTCGCGCCATCTCGCCGAACAGGTGGTGGATCTTGCGCTGAAGAAGCTTGGACAGACGGCAACTTGCGAAACGCATTGCACGCCTGTCTATGGCGGCGAGATCGGACGCTTGAAAAGCTATATCGAGCGGGCGCAGAAGAAATATCCGCATCTCGCGCCGGAAATCACCGCCAATCTCGTCGACTTCTACGGCAGCCGGATCGGCGAGGTGCTGGCGACGGCGGATGAGCGCCAGGGCGAACGCGAGGAACTATTGCGGCGGCTGGCGCCCGAAACAAACGTCATCGGCGCGCAGGTGGTTCATGCCGTGCGGCACGAAATGGCGCTGCATCTTGAAGATGTCGTCTTCCGCCGCACGGGGCTTGGCACGCTCGGCCATCCGGGCGTGCCTGCGATCACGCAGGCCGCAGAGCTGATGCGCCGCGAACTTGGCTGGGACGAAACGCAACTCGCACGCGAGATTGCGGAAACGGTCCGGCAATTCGATACGATCTGAGACGACAAGAAGCGCAAGAACGGGGGAGGAAGTCATGGCCGGGGGGATGCCGCATGTTGCCGCCATCGTGAACCCGCGCTCGGGCGGCGGCCGGACGGGCCGCGCCTGGCGCGTGATCGCGGAGACGCTGGAAAAGGAACTGGGTCCCGTACGGACACATTTCACCGGCGGCCCCTCGACACCGCATTATCTTCCCGCCGCCGAACTCACCCGGCAGGCGCTGCACGACAATGCGCAGCTCGTGATTGCGGTGGGCGGCGACGGCACCATCGACGAAGTGGTGAACGGGTTTTTCGAGGCAGGCGCGCAGATCAACCCGGAAGCGCATCTTGCCGTGCTGAACGCAGGCACGGGCGGCGACTTCCGCCGCACATTCGACTTGCCGCAGGACGCAACAGAAGGCGTGAAGCGCATCGCCAGCGGCAATTCGCGGCGGATCGACATTGGACGTCTCACCTTCATCGCCCATGACGGGCAGGAGAAGGACCGCTATTTCAACAACATTGCGAGCTTCGGCCTTTCGGGCGAAACGGTGCATGCCGTGAACAACGCGACATGGCAGAAATCGCTTGGCGGGAACTTCGTTTTCACATGGGGCTCGCTCGTCACGGCGCTGCGCCACAAGCCGCGGCCCGTGCGCATCACCACCGATCAGGGATTTGAGACGGTGGCGAATATCGGCCTCGCGGCGGTCGCCAATGGCCGCTATTTCGGCAGCGGCATGATGGTGGCGCCCGACGCCGAACCCGATGACGGCTTGTTCGATCTCGTCATCATGCGCGATCTCGGCTTCTGGGACTTGCTCAAGGGGAGCGGAAACCTGCGCGACGGGACACATGTGAACGGCCCGAAAGTGACGGTGACGCGCGCGCGGACCGTGACCGCCGTGCCGCTTGGAACAGAGCCTGTGCTCATCGATGTGGATGGCGAGGGACCGGGACGCCTGCCTGCACATTTCGAGATACTCCCCGGCGCCATCACGCTGCGCTGCTAAAAAGAAGAAGGCTGGAAACATGACGATCGACCGCACGACGCTTCGCTGGAACGGCTGGGGTCCTGTGAAACAGGACAATCCGCTGCCATCGGATTCGCCCAAATGGGACTGGATTCGGGAATCGCTCGGCCTTTCGCGCCTGACCTCGACACCGGCCGTGCCGCTTTCTTCGATCCGGCTGTCCACAAGCCGGATTTCAGAGCCCGTGCTCGAGAAGCTGCGCGGCATTGTCGGCCCGAACCAGCTTCGCACCGACGACTACGAACGTGCCTTCCATGCGCGCGGCAAGAGCTACCACGATCTTCTCTATGTACGCGCGGGCAAGCTCGACATGGCGCCTGACGCGGTCGCCTATCCGCGCAGCGCCGACGAGGCACTTGCCGTGGTGAAGCTCTGCGCAGAGGAAGACATAGCGCTCGTGCCGTTTGGTGGCGGCTCCTCGGTCGTCGGCGGCGTCAACGCCATGGCGAAATCGCTGGGCGGCGCGGTGCTGACGCTCGACACGACGCTGATGACGCGCATCATCCAGATCGACAAGATGTCGATGACGGCGCGCATCGAGGCCGGCATCTACGGACCGCAGCTTGAAGAACAGCTTCAGGCGCATGGCGTAACGCTTGGCCATTATCCGCAGAGCTTCCCGCTCTCCACGCTCGGCGGGTGGATCGCCGCGCGCGGCGCGGGACAACAGTCGAACCGCTACGGCAAGGCGGAAAAGTGGCTCGTCTCGGCAAAACTCGCAACGCCCAAGGGCTTCTGGACGACCGAGGCGACGCCGGCAAGTGCCGCAGGCCCGAACCTCAACCAGCTCGTCGCGGGGTCGGAGGGTATTCTCGGCGTGATCGTGGAAGCGACGGTGAAGATCCACGACCTGCCGGAGCGCAAGGACTATCGCGGCTATCTCTTCAAGAGTTTCGCCGCCGGCGTGGAAGCGGCACGACGCATCAACCATGCGGAAATTCCGGTCGCCATGGTGCGCCTCTCCGATGCACCGGAGACCTATTTCTTCCAGACCTTCTCATCCTCAAGCAGCGGCGGCCTCAAATCGAAGCTGCAGGCGGCCTATCTCAAGATGAAGGGCTTCAACGAAACGCCCTGCCTCATGCTGATCGGTCATGAAGGCCCGAAGGAGACGGTGATATGGGCGCAGGAGCAGACGGAAGAAATCTGCAAGCGGCAGGGCGCGCTCGCGCTCGGCACCGGGCCCGGCAAACGCTGGTATCACGGCCGCTTCGACAGCCCGGCGATCCGCGACCCGATGATGGATCGCGGCCTTGGCGTCGACACGCTCGAGACCTCGACCCGATGGTCGAATATCGCAAACCTGCATGAGAAGGTGACGGCGGCGATTGCCGACGCGATGGCGGCGCATATGCCCGAGCAGCATGCGCGCGGGATCGTGATGGGTCATGTGAGCCATTCCTATCCGGACGGCGCGAGCCTCTATTTCACCTTCATCTTCCCTCGCCAGCTCGACCGCGAGGTGGAGCAATGGCAGGCGATCAAGCGGGCTGCGTCCGACGCGATCCTGATGAATGGCGGCACGATCAGTCATCACCACGGCGTCGGCCTCGACCACGCGCCCTGGCTGGCGGAGGAAAAGGGCGAAATCGGCTTTGCGCTGCTGAAAGCAACGAAGCGCGAGATGGACCCGAAAGGCGTGATGAATCCGGGGAAGCTGCTGGGGTAATCCATTTGTTCGTCCGCACTGGTAGCAACGCCTAGAAAAATGAAACATCCACCTTATGACTTCTTTTTCAAACCTTCCTATTGAGCGATTGAAAGTACTTTTGGAGAAAGCGGAGAAGGAGCGCGTCCTTGAGAAATATAAGGGCCCCGCGTGGACGCCAGAAACATTCGAAAGAATTAGGTATGTAGTTTTTGCCGCAAAGGCGCAGCATCCCCCTCCGAACAATCCGTTTCGGATAACTGGCTGGCAACCTCCGGAAAACAAAATTAATGATGCTCTAGCCGAACTTCTAATGCCATCGCCAGATCTCCTAGGTCAAAAAGTTATCTCCCGAATCCTTCAATTCTTACTCAAGTCCGGTGATAAGCGATGCAAATTTATACTCGATGAAATTTCAGGCGTAACATGCCGATATTCGGTGCGACGGGAGTTTCCGCATGGCGACAGCAGGCCCGATATCGCAATTTTCAGCGATACTTTCGTGATATTCATTGAAAACAAGACGCGGCGAGGAACTGAAACGTTTTACCGGGGCCAGCATCAGACAGAGCGCCAGTCACGCTTGCTACAAAGATTTGGCGATGACAAGAACATACCCCAAAGCCACAGAATTGGAATTTTCCTTACTCCAACAGGAGCATCACCCAAGCATCTGGAACACTACCATTCGATTTCTACAAAGGATTTTTGCAGCGCCGCCAGACAAGCCATTCTGGAAGCGCACAGGGACCCCGAAGCTTCAATTCTTGAAAGCCCCCGCAGCATTCTAAGTCTGGCATTCCTTTGGGCCTACGAAGACGCGAGCTAGTCATGTCATATATGAATTCTGACCACCTACGCTTCTACATTGAAAACTTCAGCGATCTAAAGCTGACAGAAAAATTGATAAGTCAGTGCAAAGATGAACTCCCCAGGAAAGTGGCGCATATCCTTTACAGTGAAGCGTTCAATGAACTGAAAACTCAGCTGAAGGGAATTGAATATTGTGAGTTGAATGAGCCAAATGTTTGGTGGGCCGGAAGCGATTTTTATGACTACGATACGGAAAAAGGTCTGTATTTTGGCCTGGAAGGACTGGCAGAAGGACTCGACGCACCAAACAATTCGCCGGATGCTCCGTACTTCTACCTGTATTGGGATCAGCCCGGCCGTCGAAAGCGCGGCGCTATTGATGTTCACATCTTAAGTTTGTTGATTCGGAGCTTTAGCGATGTTTCGGAGATGCCATTCCGGGCAGGCTCAGGACACCTTAAAGACGACGGCTATCTCGCGTTGATGCCGCTAGGGAACATCATAAATATTGAAACTTTGAAGGATCCAAAATCACTTACATCAGCGGTAAAGGAATCCGCTTTATACTTCACTTCAGAACTCCTAGGCCTGTTAGACCAATCACGTAGGTAAAATCTCTGAGCCCTCCTTCATCATCTTCTTCGCCATCTTGATGGCAGTGGCGAAGTCGGGTGCGCGGGTGACGCGGGCGAGCACATGCATGTCGGCAAGCACGCGGGCGGGCTGCGGCTGGAGCGCGGTGACGATCACCTTCGTGCCATTCTTCTCGCAGCGGTCGATCATGGTTTCGAGCGCGGTGACGCCGGTGGCATCGATGATCGGCACGGCGCGCAGACGCACGATCAGCACCTTCGGCGGCGCGCCGATCCGCTCCAGCGTTTCGCCGAGCCGCATCGCAACGCCGAAGAAGAAGGGCCCGCGAATGAGGCTCGCCGCAACGCCGGGCGGCAGGTCGTATTCACGCATAGGCTGGAAATCGCGCGGGCTCTCATCGCTCACATCTTCTTCGACGAGATGAAGATCGGCCTGCACCTCGACCGCTTCCGACATGCGGTGCATGAAGAGAACGGCAGCAAGAACCACACCGACTTCGATGGCGACAGTGAGATCGACCAGCACTGTAAGCGCGAAGGTGATGAGCAGCACCGCACGGTCGCCAACAGGCGCGCGCATCATGTGGCGGAACTTGTCGATCTCGCTCATGTTCCAGGCAACGACAAGCAGAACCGCCGACAGGGCCGCAAGCGGAATATAGGTCGCAAGCGGCCAGGCGAGCCCCATGAAAGCGAGCAGGAACAGGGCATGCAGCATGCCAGCGATCGGGCTGCGCGCGCCGGAGCGAATATTCGTTGCGGTTCGGGCGATAGCGCCGGTGGCGGGCAGACCGCCGATGGCGGCGGAGGCGCAATTCGCCACGCCCTGCGCCACAAGCTCCGTATTCGATCGGTGGCGGCGGCCCGTCATGCTGTCGGCGACCATCGCCGAGAGAAGCGACTCGACGCCTGCAAGAAAGGCGATGGTGAAGGCGCTCGGGAAGAGCGTGACGATCCGATCCATCGTCACTTCTGGAAAGGCGGGGAGCGCGAAGGATGGTTCAAGCCCCGCAAAGCGCGTGCCGATGGTTTCGGCCGGCAGCGCGAAGAGCCAGACGAAGAAGGCGGAGAGAACGACCGCGATCAGGAAGCCCGGCAGCGCGGGCCGCGTGGCGCGGAGCCAGAGAATGAGAACGAGCGCGGACACGCCGACAGCGACGGTAGCTGGCGAGACGGTGCCGAGCGCGCCGGATAGGGCGCCAATCTTCTCGATGAACGGAGCAGGCTCGTTTTCAAGCGTAAGTCCGAGAAACTCCCTCACCTGACTTGCGGCAATGATGACGGCAATGCCCGCCGTGAAGCCCGTCACCACGGGCTCCGGAATATACTTGATGAACGTGCCCGCG
>JAJLKS010000481.1:0-6811 GCA_033838765.1 Alphaproteobacteria bacterium | reverse complement strand
GTCCTGGATACCCATATGCTTCTTGCGCTCACGCTCCACGCGGCGGCGCATCGAGGCAAGCGAGCGCTGACGCCCGCTGTCGTCGTCGAAGGCCTTGGTGATGGTGAGCTTGCCGCGGCGACGCTCTTCTGTGCGGCGCGTGGCGGGCTGCTTCGGCGCGGCGTGACCGGCGCTGCGCTTCGGCTTTTCTTCCTCGTCGCTTTCCTCGGCGGCGACTTCCTTCACGGCGGCGCGGGGCGCCGGGCGCTCCTCTTCGGTGCCGCGGCGCTTGGCGTCGTCGGCGGAACGGACGCGCGATTCCTGCTCGGCGGCAAGACGGGCGGCTTCCTCTTCCGCGCGGGCGGCGGCTGCGGCGCGTTCGCGCTCGCGGCGTGCATCTTCCTCGGCGAAACGGCGTGCTTCTTCCTCGGCGCGGCGGCGATCCTCTTCCTCGCGCTCGCGCGCGCTGTCGAGCGCCTGAGCGCGGGCCGCCTTTTCCTCTTCCGTCAGCGTGCGCAGCACGACGCCGGAACGAGCGCGGGCCGGCTTCTTTTCGGCGGCGGCCGGAGCGGCTTCGGGCTTCTTCTTGGGCTCAGGCGCGGCGGCGGCAGGGGCCGCCGGCGCTTCCGCCGGTGCGGGCGCCGCAGCCTTTGCCTTTTCGTCGGCAGGTGCCGGGGCGGCGCTGCCATCCGTCTTCAGCGTGCGCTTCTTCTTCTTTTCGACGACGACCGATTTCGAGCGGCCATGCGAAAAGTTCTGGCGCACATGGCCAGACTCCACCGTCCGCTTGAGGCTCAGGGTCTTCCCGCCCGCGGCTTTCGGTTTGCGTTCGCTTGTATCGGCCTGATCGGTCATTCCTGTCCTTCGTCAGCTTTCCCGGGAGGTGCTACCGCACGGGTCGTTTCCGGGCGGTCCATCCGCCCATAGCGCGCGAGCCTGGCAAGATCGGCCAGAACTTTCGCCTGCATGCGCCCCGGGATCAGGGCTGCATGTATCACATTTCCGCGGCCCAATGCCAAACCCAATTCGTCTGACCAGAGCGGGCTCAACACCGGGACATCGCCCAGAATTCCTTGCTCTTTGGCGACCCTGAGGCGCTGTTCGAGCTTGCGGCGGCCATCCTCGGCGCCGTCTCGCGCCTCGATCAGGGCGGCGACCCGGCCGCGGGTGATCGCCGTCAAAACCTTTTCAAACCCGGTCTCGAGCGCGCCTGCACGGCGCGCAAGGCCGACCGCATCGGCGGCCCGGCGGGCGAGAAGGCGCTCGACAAGGCCGGGAAGCGCCGGATCGGCCTTGACCGGCGCCCGCGCGGCCCTGGCGAAATGGCCCTTTGCGACCGCCCGCTCAAGCATTTCCCGCGTCGCCGTGACCCAAAAGCCACGGCCAGGCAGCTTTTCGGCCAGATCCGGCACGACATTGCCGTCCGGATCGAGCACGAAGCGGATCAGCCCGTCCTTGCCGCCGCTCTCGCCAGAGACGATGCAGCGGCGCTCCGGGCCAGCGGCGTCAGGCTTCTTCACCAACCTCGTCCGCTTCCTCTCCGTCTTCCTCTTCGCCTGCCGATGCGAGATCGGCCTCGGTGATCCAGCCCGCCTTGAGGCGCGCGCGCATGATGAGATCGTTTGCGTCATCGGCCGTCAGGTCGAAGCCTTCGACGATGCCCTGCTGGTGCTTGCGCTCGCCATTGACCGTCTCGTTCCAGCCAAGCAGATCGTCCGTGGCGCAGCCCGCAAGGTCCTCGACGGACTTCACATCGTTCTCGCCAAAGGCGACGAGCATCTTCGGCGTCACGCCCTCGATCTCGCCAAGCTCGTCGGCCACACCGAGCTCGCGGCGCTTCGCGTCGAATTCGGCATTCTGGCGTTCGATATATTCGAGGGCGCGGCTCTGGATTTCCTGCGCCGTGTCCTCGTCGAAACCTTCGATGCCGGCAATTTCGTCGAGATCGACATAGGCCACTTCCTCGATCGAGGCAAAACCTTCGGAGGCGAGAAGCTGGGCGATCATTTCGTCCACGTCGAGCGCCTCGGCGAAAATCGCCGTGCGGCTGACGAATTCGGCCTGACGGCGCTCGCTTTCCTCGGCCTCGGTCAGGATGTCGATATCCCAGCCGGTGAGCTGCGAGGCCAGACGCACATTCTGGCCGCGGCGGCCGATGGCGAGCGAGAGCTGATCGTCGGGCACCACGACTTCGATGCGCTGCGCATCTTCATCGAGCACGACCTTGACGACTTCGGCAGGCGCCAGCGCGTTGACGATGAAAGTCGCGGCATCGGGCGACCACTGGATGATGTCGATCTTTTCGCCCTGCAGTTCGTTCACAACGGCCTGCACACGCGAGCCCCTCATGCCGACGCAGGCGCCGACGGGGTCGATCGAATTGTCGTTCGAGATGACGGCGATCTTGGCGCGGCTGCCCGGATCGCGCGCAACGGCGCGGATCTCGATGATGCCGTCGTAGATTTCCGGAACTTCCTGGCCGAAGAGCTTGGCCATGAACTGGGGATGCGAGCGCGACAGGAAAATCTGCGGCCCGCGCTGTTCGCGGCGCACGTCGTAGATATAGGCGCGGATACGGTCGCCATTGCGGAAGGTTTCGCGCGGCAGAAGCTCGTCGCGGCGCACGATCGCTTCGCCACGACCGAGATCGACGATCACATTGCCATATTCGACGCGCTTCACGATACCGTTCACGATCTCGCCGATACGGTCCTTGTATTCGTCGTACTGGCGTTCGCGCTCGGCGTCGCGCACCTTCTGCACGATGACCTGCTTGGCGGTCTGGGCGGCGATGCGGCCGAAATCGACGGGCGGCAGCTCGTCCTCGATGAGGTCGCCGACCTGTGCGGCAGGGTTGCGTCGAAGCGCCGACTTCAGGTCGATCTGAACGGCATCGTTTTCAACCTGCTCGACGACTTCGAGAAGGCGGACGAGCCGGATTTCACCGGTCTGCGGATTGATCCGGGCACGGATTTCATTTTCTGCGCCATAGCGCGAACGCGCCGCTTTCTGGATCGCCTCCGCCATCGCCTCGATCACGACTTCGCGGTCGATCGACTTTTCGCGCGCGACCGCATCTGCGATCTGCAACAGTTCAAGCCGGTTGGCGCTTACTGCCGGTGCCATTCTCTATTCTCCGTCAGAGGAGGCGTCCGGCGTATCGTCCGCCGGGCCCTGTCTTTTGAGACTTTCCCTAATGAGGTCGTCGCTCATCACGAGCTTCGCCTCGCTCACCTTGTGGAACGGCAGGCCAAGGACCTGCGGTTCCGAAAAACCTTCGACATCGCTTTCGACGAGGACTTCGCCATCCTCGACACCCTGCAGAAGCCCGCGGAAGCGCTTGCGGCCGCCCACCGCTTCGGACAGTTCGATCGTCGCATCGAAGCCCGGCCAGCGGTCGAAATCCTTCATCCGAGTCAGCGGCCGGTCGATGGCGGGCCACGAGACCCCCAGATTGTATTAGCCCGGGATCGGGGCCGCGGCATCAAGCACGGCGGAGATCATGCGCGAAAGTTCCTCGCAATCCTCGACCGACATGGAGCCATCGGCGCGCTCGGCCATGATCTGGAGCGTGCGGCCATCCTGCAGACCGAAACGGATGCGCACGATCTCGAAACCGGCGCCCTCGGCGGGGCCGCGCAGGAGATCGAACACCTTGCGGGGGACGCCATGCGGCGCGACGAGATGCGTGTCGAGCGCATCGCCTTCCGCCTTGCTGTCGAGACCCGCAGAGACCAAATCCACACTCCGAAATGACGCCAAACCGGGCTCCAGATAACAAAAAAAGCGGGCCCCCGTTTCCGGAGACAGCCCACTCTCTAGAGCGCCGCTGACTTGTTGGGGCTTATATAGACCCTTTTTATCCCCAAGGGCAAGGGGCGGGGACAAGTCCGGCTCAGAGACGGGTGAAAGCGAGATAGCAGGGGGTGCGGCCCTCGCGGATCGCCTTGGCCTCATAGCGGGTGCCGGGCCAGCCCTCATAAGGCTTGCGCCAGTCTTCGGCCCGCTCCGCCGTCCAGCGGAAGGTTTCACCCCTTTCACGGTTGAAGCGGCCGATATGGGCGAGCGTCCAGGCAATGTAGTCCGGTATGTCGGAAGCAAACCGCAGCTCGCCGCCCGGGCGGATGGCGCTGGCAAGAAAGCCAAGCGTCTCCTGATTGATGAAGCGGCGCTTGTTGTGGCGCTTTTTCGGCCAGGGATCGGGATAGAGGATGAAGACGCGGGCGAGGCTCGAAGGCGTGAGACGCTCGAGCAGGAAGCGCGCATCGTCGTTCAGGATGCGGATATTGGTAAGGCCCTGCTCGTCGATCCCGGAGACGAGCTTTGCGACCCCGTTCAGAAACGGCTCGCAGCCCATGATGCCGACATGCGGATGGCTTGCGGCCTGATGGGCGAGATGTTCGCCGCCCCCGAAACCGACTTCGAGCCAGACCTCGTCGACATCGCCGAATAGCGACTTTGGATCGATAACCGCTTCATCAAGCGAAATGGAGACCCTCGGCAGGAGGGTCTCCATCAAATTCGCCTGACGCGGCTTCAGGGTCTTGCCCTTGGTGCGCCCATAGACATGGCGGCGCGTGATATCGCTTTCGCCGCTCAAGGGCGCCCTTTCTTCCGCTCAGCGGACCGCGGCTGCGATCTTCTCGGCGATGTCGGTCTTCTCCCAGGAGAAGCCGCCATCGGCATCCGGCGTGCGGCCGAAATGGCCGTAAGCGGCAGTGCGTTCATAGATCGGCTTGTTGAGGCCGAGATGTTCGCGGATGCCGCGGGGCGAGAGATCCATGCATTTCGCAACGGCGCGTTCGATCGCCTCTTCCTCGACCTTGCCTGTGCCATGCGTGTCGACATAGATCGACAGGGGCTTCGAGACGCCGATCGCATAGGAAAGCTGGATCGTGCAGCGGTCGGAAAGACCTGCCGCAACGACATTCTTTGCGAGGTAGCGCGAGGCATAGGCCGCAGACCGGTCGACCTTCGTCGGGTCCTTGCCCGAGAAGGCGCCGCCGCCATGCGGTGCCGCGCCGCCATAGGTGTCGACGATGATCTTGCGGCCGGTGAGGCCGGCGTCGCCGTCGGGTCCGCCGATCACGAAGATGCCCGTGGGGTTCACATAGAATTCCTCTTCCGGCGGGAACCAGCCTTCCGGCAGGACTTCCTTCACATAGCCGCGCACGATCTCGCGCAGGTCGGACTGCTTGACGCCCGCCTTGTGCTGGGTCGAGACGACGACGGAGGTGACGCCGACAGGCTTGCCGTTTTCATATTTCAGCGTGACCTGGCTCTTCGCATCGGGCTCGAGCTGCGGTGTCTTGCCGGAATGGCGGTCCTCGGCCATGCGCTTGAGGATGCGGTGCGAATAGATGATCGGGGCGGGCATCAGCACATCGGTTTCGCGGCAGGCATAGCCGAACATGATGCCCTGGTCGCCTGCGCCTTCATCCTTGTTGCCGCTCGCATCGACGCCTTGCGCGATATCGGCGGACTGGGCGTGAAGCAGCACTTCGCAGCGCGCATTCTTCCAGTGGAAGCCTTCCTGCTCGTAGCCGATCGCCTTGACGGCGTTGCGGGCCGTTTCCTCGATCATTTCCTTGGTGATGCTTTCATGGCCGCGCACTTCGCCGGCCAGCACGATCGTGTTCGTCGTCGTCAGCGTTTCGCAGGCAACGCGGGAGAAAGGATCGCGCGAGAGGAAGAGATCGACGACGGCATCGGAAATCCTGTCGCACACCTTGTCGGGATGGCCCTCGGAAACGGATTCGCTCGTGAACAGGTAATTTGACCTAGCCAAGTTGATCTCCCTCATGGGTGTGAGATGAGTTTTGCGCCGGAACCGGCGGAACCGCCCTTCGGCACTTCTTATTGATGACGGCACGAAACGGCATTTCCATGTCGCCGGCCGAAATTAAGCCCGCCGCGCCGCCGGTCATGGTTGTTGCAAGGATCAGATGCGGGGTCAACAGGGCTTGGCAAAAAGATATGCACATAAGTGCATATCCTTGAATTATTTGCCGTAACCATCGCGTATCGGCGCGATTCCGCTGGTTATTCGACGTCCGGCTCGCCCGGATCGCCAGCCATGGCCTTTACGAGATCGAGCAGGCGCTTGCGAAGCCTCGGGTCCGAAATGGCGAAAAAGGCGCTGTTGAGCTGAATGCCTTCGGCGCTGGACAGGAGTTCGGTATCGAAACGGGCGCCATGATCCGCGCCATCCAGTGCGGGATCACGCTCCAGCCCCTCGAAAAAGAACTCGATGGGGACGCCGAGCACGGCGCCGATCTGATAGAGGCGGCTGGCGCCGATACGGTTCGAGCCTTTTTCGTATTTCTGGACCTGCTGGAAGGTGAGACCGAGGCTTTCGCCCAGCCTTTCCTGGCTCATGCCGATCAGCATGCGGCGCATGCGGACGCGGGCGCCGACATGAACATCCACGGGATTTGGCATTTTCCGGGTCATGGCAGACCTCGACAGGTAGTGACCGGCGGAAGACTACAACTTTAAGTCGTTAACGGCACCCCGCACCCTGTCGCAAATGGCGGAATTGCCGATCTGGATGTAACCGGCCTCAACCGCGCGGGCGGACGAGCCAGACGGCGGCAAGCGTCGCCAGCATCAGAAGCGCAATCAGGAGATCGCCGAGCCTCGCATAAAGTGTGGGATCGAGCGGTGCGGGCAGCGCCGCATCGATGACGCCCGCCCGGTCGAGCGGCAGGCTCTTCACCACCCGCCCATAGGGATCGACCAGCGCGGAGATGCCGCTGTTTGCGGAGCGGACGACGGGCAGCCCCTGCTCGATGGCGCGCAGGCGCACCTGCAGGAAATGCTGATAGGGCCC
>JAJLKS010000480.1:0-4188 GCA_033838765.1 Alphaproteobacteria bacterium | reverse complement strand
TCGAGAAATCGTCTTCGGCGATCTTGCGCAGGATGCGGCGCATGATCTTGCCCGAGCGCGTCTTCGGCAGGCCGGGCGCGAACTGGATGAGGTCGGGCGAGGCGATGGGGCCGATTTCCTTGCGCACCCAGGCGACGAGTTCCTTGCGCAGTTCCTCCGATGAAGGCTCGCCGGCATTGAGCGTCACATAGGCATAGATGCCCTGGCCCTTGATGTCGTGCGGATAGCCGACGACCGCGGCTTCGGCGACTTTCGGATGTGCGACCAGCGCGCTTTCGACTTCGGCCGTGCCCATGCGGTGGCCGGAGACGTTCAGCACATCGTCCACGCGGCCCGTGATCCAGTAATAGCCATCCTCGTCGCGGCGGCAGCCGTCGCCGGTGAAATAGCGGCCCGGATACTGGATGAAATAGGTCTGCACGAAGCGCTCGTGATCGCCATAGACGGTGCGCATCTGGCCCGGCCATGAATCGTCGATGCAGAGATTGCCGGTCGTGGCACCTTCAAGCAGCTTGCCGTCGGCATCGACCATGACGGGCTTCACGCCGAAGAAAGGCTTCGTCGCCGAACCGGGCTTCAGGTCCGTCGCGCCGGGCAGCGGCGAAATCAGAATGCCGCCCGTTTCCGTCTGCCACCATGTATCGACGATCGGGCAGCGCCCGTCGCCCACCACGCGGTGATACCAGAGCCAGGCTTCGGGGTTGATCGGCTCGCCGACGGAGCCGAGAAGGCGGAGCGACTTGCGGCTCGTCTTCTTCACCGGCGCCTCGCCCTCGCGCATCAGCGCGCGGAGCGCCGTCGGCGCGGTGTAGAAGATGTTGACATTGTGCTTGTCGATCACCTGCCAGCAGCGGGACGCATCGGGGTAGTTCGGCACGCCTTCGAACATCAGCGTCGTCGCACCGTTCGCAAGCGGGCCGTAGAGAATATAGGAGTGGCCCGTCACCCAGCCGACATCCGCGGTGCACCAGTAGATGTCGCCGTCCTGATAGTCGAAGACATATTGATGCGTCATGGAGGCATAGACCATGTAGCCGCCGGTCGTGTGGAGCACGCCCTTGGGCTTGCCGGTCGAGCCCGACGTATAGAGAATGAAGAGCGGGTCTTCCGCGTTCATTTCCTCCGGCGCGCATGTCGCCGGCACCTTCGCCGCTTCCTCCCCGTACCAGACGTCGCGGCCTGCTTCCATGTCCACCTTGCCGCCGGTGCGCTTCACCACGATGACGGATTTCACGCCGGGGCATTTCTTCAAGGCTTCGTCGGTATTCGCCTTCAGCGGGATCTTCCGCCCGCCGCGCACGCCTTCATCTGCCGTGACGACGCAGTTCGACTCGCAATCGAGAATGCGTCCCGCGAGACTGTCCGGCGAGAAGCCGCCGAAGACGACGGAGTGGACCGCGCCGATGCGTGCGCAGGCGAGCATGGCGTAAGCCGCTTCCGGGATCATCGGCATGTAGATGGTGACGCGGTCGCCGCGCTTCACGCCGCGGCTTTTAAGCACATTCGCGAAGCGGCAGACTTCGGTATGGAGTTCCCTGTAGGTGATCTCCTTGTGATCCTTCGGATCGTCGCCTTCCCAGATGATCGCGGTCTGGTCGCCGCGCGCTTCAAGATGGCGGTCGACGCAGTTCACGCTCGCGTTGAGCGTCCCGTCCTCGAACCATTTGATCGAGACATTGTGCGGATCGAAGCTCGTGTTCTTGATCTTCGTATAGGGCTTCATCCAGTCGATGCGGAGCCCCTCGCGCCGCCAGAAGCTTTCCGGGTCGTTGATGCTCGCCTCATACATGTTGCGGTAGTTGGCCGCATCGACGATGGCGCGCTTCTTCCACTCAGCGGGCACGGGGAACAATTCGTCGGACATGGAGGCCTCCCTTGCAGATGCAGCATTTTTCGTTGGCGGCATTATGTCGGGCGGGGCGAGAGGGGACAAGGCCGCCCGCCCGTGCGTCACTCGCCCGTCAGTTTCGCGATCTCTTCCTCGCTCATGCCCGCTTCGCGCAGCACTTCCGCCGTCTGTTCGCCAAGGCGCGGCGGGTGGCGGCGGATCGATGACGGGCTTTCGGCGAAACGCACCGGCGGCTTCAGCGCGAAATAGGGCCCGGCATGCGGGTGGTCATAGCGCTGGAAGAAATCGACGGCCTGCAAATGCGGATCGTCCATCAGATCGTCGAGCCGGTTCATCTTCACCGCTGGAATGGACAGCGGCTTCAGGAGCGCCAGCCATTCATCCGTCGTCTTCGTCTCCGTCGTCTCCTCGATCATCGCATAGAGCTCGCGGATATGGACGGTGCGCGCCTTGTAATTGTTGAAGCGCGGATCGTTGATGTAGTCGTCGAGGCGGCCAGCCAGTTCGAAGAATTGCTCCCACTGCTTGTCCGAATAGGGCAGCAGGCCGATATGGCCGTCCTTCGTGCGATAGGGGCGGCGGTCGGGATTGGTGATGCGGCCATAGGTCCATTGCCCGGTCGGCGGATCGTAGACATGGTCGTAGAAATGTTCGGCGAGCACGAAGGAGGTGACGGCTTCGAGCATCGGTACTTCGACGAACTGTCCCTCGCCGGTCCGCTCCTTGTGGAAGAGCGCGGCGGTGACGGCCTGCACCATGAAAAGGCCGGACACCTTGTCCGCCATGATGGTCGGGATATAGCGGGGCTTCGGGTCGCCATCCATGCGGCCGAGAAGGTCGGCGGCGCCGGAGCCCGCCTGAATGAGATCGTCATAGGCAGGCAGGCCCGCATAGGGCCCGTCCGAACCATAGCCCGCCGCATGCACGAAGATGATGTCGGGCTTTACCGCCTTCACATCCTCATAGGCGAGGCCGAGCTTCTTCATCGCCGCGTAGCGGATGTTCGAGGTGAGCACGTCGGCGGTCGCGACGATCTTCAAGAGCGCCTCGCGGCCTTCCTTCGTGCCGAGGTCGAGCAGGACGGAGCGCTTGTTGCGGTTGATGGTGAGGAAGATGGGCCCAAGATCAGGCGCGGCACCTTCGGGCAGATGGCCCGGCCAGCGCATGATGTCGCCGCCTGCGCCGCCGCCGCCGGTCGGCGAGGGGGCTTCCACCTTGATCACGTCCGCGCCCATGTCGCCCAGGATCTGCGTCGCATAGGCGCCGAAAACGACGGCGGTGAGATCGACGATCCGCACGCCTTTGAGGGGCCCGCGATTTTCCGTTTCGAGGGTCTTGTTCTTTTTCTTCGCCTGGTCGCTCAACGCACTCTTCCCCGCTTCTGCCTTGCCGCCTCTTACGGGCGGTATTCATACAATATGTCGGGCAGGTTTTCCTCGTTGTCGCCGTCCGTGCGGCGGACTTCCCTGCAGCCATGGCGCTCATAGAAGCGCCGGGCGCCGAGATTGGCCTGAAACGTCCAGAGGGAAAAGCCCTGCGGCAGCTCCGCCTTCGCTTTCGCAAGCAGGAGGGAGCCTGCCCCTGCGTTATGCGCGGGCGGCGCGACATAGAGATGGTGGAGCCAGCCGCCATCTTGCCCGTCGAGCGCAGCAAAGCCGATAGGGCGGCCTTGCGCCTCGGCGAGCCAGACGGCTTGCGTCTCCACCACGGATTTGATGAAGGCGCGGGTCTCGTCATCGGTGTGGAGCGCGGGGAGGTAGGTCATGGTGGCTCGCGCGGCGATGAAGATCGCGGCAAGCTCCGGCCAGTCGTGATGTCGGGCGCGGCGGATGCTAATGTTCACGGGTCTGTGCTTCTTCGGAAGATTGGGGAGGAGGCTAGCATGCCGATTCATATTGGACCAAAGATGGCCAACCGGCTTGCACAGTTCACATGGTGGCTGCAGCGCAAGAGAGGCGTTTCCTTGCTGCACAGAACCGGACCGCTCGAAATCGGCGAGGTTTGTGAAATTCCGGGCGGCGACGGCGAGCCGGATTTCTTTGCCATTCCGCGCCGGATCAGACTGATAGAAGCCGACTGGTTTCCCGGCAGGCTCATCCGCGGCGAAGCGCTGCTTTTTCTCGTCGAGGACGGCGGCAAGTACGGCGGCAAGTACGGCGGCAAGTATGTCGCGCTTACGACTCGGGTTCTCGCGCCTTTGCGTGACCAGTTGGTCTCCTGCGGCAACGCGAGCGTCGTCGTCCATCTCATCAACAATCCGACATCCTCTTTTGATGGTAGCGAAAGGGACGCCGACCCGTTCGGCATGGCTGTGGTCGTAAGGTCGTAAAGGTCTGCCA
>JAJLKS010000479.1:0-3574 GCA_033838765.1 Alphaproteobacteria bacterium | reverse complement strand
CCCTTCTTCACGCCAACGCCTGGCCGGATACCCGGCGCGAAGCCCGAAAGATGCGCGTAGAACGTCTCGACGTGGTCGGAATGCTTGACGGTAACGAGCTTGCCGTAATTGCCGCGCCAGCCTGCCTGCCCGACGATACCGTCTTCCGTGGCATAGACCGGCGTACCTTTCGGAGCGGCAAAGTCCACACCCTTGTGGAAGCGCTTGTCCTTCAGAACCGGATGGATGCGCCAGCCGAAGCCTGAAGTCATGCGCGACTTTGTGAGATCGATAGGATCGCCAAAATGCAGTCCACGCTCCGGGTAGGCTGCAACTGCAGCCTCGGGCTTGGTGAGCGGGAGAATGTAGCTGACAGCGGCAAGATCGGGAGCCGCATCGCTGGCATGGACGTAGGAAGCGAAAATAAGAAATGAAATTGCCGTCAGGACGGCGGCCACCGGAAGTTGCGCAAGGCCAATGGCTTTCCGGTGTCGTCGTTTCATCGGCGATCCATTTTTCTGCCCGGCATCGGTGCGGGGCTATGTCCACGGGAACTAAAATGACCCGGTTTCTATAATGGAGAGACGGCGGTTGGGCAAATGCGATTAACCGTAATTTCCGGCGAAAAACCGTGAAAATTACGTGACGTCAGACAGTCAGACGGGCCTGCAGAATTGCCCATATGTCGGCTGCAACCGCGTCTTCGCTCTGCGCGGCATCGATGATGGCGCAACGGTCGGGCTCGTTTTTCGCAATGTCGAGAAAGGCTTGGCGCAGGGTCTGGTGAAATTCGGGCTTCATGCGCTCATATCTGTCCTCCCCTGCCGTACCCCGCCCCATGGCGCGGGAGAGCCCGATTTCGGGCGCAAGGTCGAGAATAAGCGTCAGCGCCGGCATGTCGTCGCCGACCACGAGTGCTCGAAGCTTGCCGATAAAATCAGGTCCAAGGCCCTGCGCAACGCCCTGATAGGCCATGGTCGAATCGACAAACCTGTCTGAAATCACCCAGCCGCCCCGGCCAAGCGCCGGCCGGATTGTTCGCGCCAGATGTTCTTCCCGGGCAGCGAAATGAAGCAGGGCTTCCGTTCGCGCCGTCCAGCGGCCGGTGTCACCTTTGACGAGCAATTCGCGGATCGTTTCCGCGCCCGGAGCGCCACCCGGCTCCCGCGTCATCACGACGACGTGTCCACGGGCTTCGAGCTTTGCTGCGAGCCGCCTGATCTGCGTGGACTTGCCCGCGCCTTCGCCGCCTTCGAGGGTGATGAAGCGTCCGTGCGCCACGCCGCTAGCTGCCGAGGATCATGTGCTTCAGAGCGCCCATCGCGCGGCCGAAAATGCCTTGCCGCTCGACCGCGCCGCCTGCAACGAGCGGGAATTCCTGCACCGGAATGCCGGGGACCTCGATCTTCAGTGTACCGATTTCCTGACCGGGCGCGACGGGGGCCGCGATCGGCGACTGGTAAACAACGCTCACCTTCATGTCTTTGCGCTGCTGCGGCGAAATGATGATGTTGATGTCGTTCTTCGTGACCATCGGCACCTGGTCATATGTGCCTTCCCACACGGGGGCATTGTCTACAACGGCACCGGCGGTGAACAACTCATACTTCTTGAAGGAACGGAATCCCCAGTCCATCAGCTTGACGGTCTCGTCAGCACGCGCCTTCTCGCTCGGCAGGCCGTTGACAACGAGGATGAGGCGCTGGTCGCCGCGCTTGGCGGAGGCGACAAGTCCATAGCCTGCTGCTTCGGTATGGCCGGTCTTCAGCCCGTCGATCGTGGGATCGAGGTAAAGCCCCGGATTGCGGTTCGCCTGACGGATACCGTTCCAGGTGAACTCGGTCTCTTTGAAAATCGGATAATATTCCGGGAAGTCCATGATGAGGTGGCGGGCGAGCAGGCCCAGATCATAGGCCGTCATGACGTGTTCGGGATGCGGCCAGCCGGTCGAATTCACAAAATGCGAATTGTTCATGCCAAGTTCCTTGGCACGCTCGTTCATGGCTTCGGCAAAAGCGCTTTCAGAGCCGGACAATGCTTCCGCGGTGGCGATGCAGGCATCATTGCCGGACTGGATGACGATGCTGCGAAGGATCGCCTCGACCGGCACGTTGGAATTGAGATCCGCGAACATGGTCGACGAGCCCGAAGCGGCACCGCCGACGCGCCAGGCATATTCGCTGATACGGAACTCGTCCTCGAGTGAGACCGTTCCTTCCCGAAGGGCGTTGAACAGCATCTCGAGAGTCATGAGCTTGCTCATGCTCGACGGATACATCTGCTCGTCGGCATTCTTGCCCCACAGTACCGCGCCTGTCTCGTAGTCCATCAACATCGCGAATTCGGCCGTCGTCTCCAGCGCCGCCGCTGGGCGCGGCATGGCGACGATGCTTGCCAGCAGGAGAAACAGAATGGCGGGAATGAACTTTGCGCGGGCCAACATGACTTCTGGAATTTCCTTGTTCTCGGGAGTGTAGCCGTCAGTCGACGACGATACGGGCGCTGCGGTGTCCCTGAGCGATGACGGTCTGCAGCGAACTGTCCGCCGCAGGCACGTCGCTCAGCGGGCCTACACGAACCCGATAGAATGGCGTGCCGTCGACCATCGTGGTCTGGATTTCAACGCGACCCACGCCACTCAGTTGCTGACGCACGGATTCCGCGTTCTGCAAATTCTGGAAAGAACCTGCCTGAACATAGATATGGCCGGGACCGCCAACGCCGACCTGTTCCACCTGAGACGCTGCAGGCGGCGCATCGGAAACCGGCGCCAGCGTATTTGCCGGCGCAGTCATCGGTGCTATGGGCGGCGCAAGTTCCGCAGTCGCAACGGTTGAAACGCTGGTGACGGGCGCTGTGCCCGCGACGCGGCGCTCTTCGGCGGGGGTTTCAACGGGCGGCGCAACGAAGGTTTCGGCGACACCCATACCATCGCCGATCCCGCCTTCGAGTGGCGCACGTCCGATGTACTGGACACGTACCTTGGCCGTGCCCTTCTGCTTGAAGCCGAGAACTTCAGCGGCTTTCTTGGACAGGTCGATCTCGCGGCCCGAGGCAAAGGGGCCCCGGTCGTTGATCCGGAGCACGATGGACTTGCCGTTCTCCAGATTCGTCACACGTGCGATGACGGGCATCGGAAGCGTCGGATGCGCGGCGCTGATCTGGTTCTCGTCGAAAATTTCGCCATTGGCAGTCTTCTGGCCGTGGAATCCTGGCCCGTACCATGACGCGATGCCGATGGAGTCGTATTTCTCGTTCTCGGCCGGGTAATACCAGATACCGTTGATCTGATAGGGATTGCCGATCTTGTAATAGCCGCCGCCCTGCTTGAAGGGGCCGGAGGTGGCCGCGGGTTTGGTCGGCGTCGTGCTGCAGGCCGCGAGCGCGATAACGACCGGCGTCATCAGCGCGAATGCAAGGAGCCGCGGCAGGCCGCGGCGGCGAACGGAAGCTCTGTATCGAATGTGCATCGGAAACCCCGGTCCGTGGTCACTTCGCCCTGCTATGCGCGAATCACCCTGCGACCCCTTCTAAAGCCTTATAAGCAGCGGCGCTTGTCCCGGCAAGGGATCGCGCCGGGCGCTATAGTCTGCCT
>JAJLKS010000478.1:0-2441 GCA_033838765.1 Alphaproteobacteria bacterium | reverse complement strand
GATTGCATGGCCGAATGCCATATCGGCAAATGCCATCAGCATGCCGCCATGGCAATTGCCCATGCCGTTCGTGTGATGCTCCTGCACGACGAAAGCACGCGTATAGCGGCCATCCGCCTCGATACGCTCGTAAAGCGGACCGATCTGGCGCCCGAAACCGCTGAACCAGTTGAGCGGCTGATAGCCCGCAGGCAGCGTGAAACTATTTTCCTCGAGGAGATCGTCGGTCATGCCGCACTCCGCAATACGCAATAACAAGGGAACAAGGCCGCTCAGGAAACGGGCGGCACGCCTGCCTTCTTTAGCGCGGCCTTCTGGCGCTTGTCGAGTTCCGCCGCATCGAAGCCTTCGATCGCTTCATTGAACAGCCTGTGGAAATTCAGTTCAGCGCCAAGATGCAGGAAGACCGAGCCAAGTCCGATAGCGGCCCGGTCCATGAACACGAATTCGCGCGGCGGCGTGACGGGCCCGAGCTGACGCAGCTTCCCGTGAACGCCGAAAGCCTCCTTGCGCCCATACTCGCCGGGACTGATCCCGTCCGCGACCGACCGCACACGGTTGTCGAGCATCGGCGCATAGATGAACCGCGCCCAGACATTGAGCACATCTACAAGCTCGCTCGACAGATTGCGAAAGCCCCAGTTCTCATAGGCAGCCGCCGCGCGGTCGCGGTCATCCGTCTCAAGCGCCCTGTAAAGCTCGACCACGCCGTTTACGAAGGAAGGCGGAAAGATGCGGATACAGCCATAGTCGAGCAGATTGATGCCGTTATCTTCACGAACCGTGTAGTTGCCTAGATGCGGATCGCCATGAATGACGCCGAAACTCGAAAACGGCTTCCACCAGGCAGCGAACATCGTCTCGGCAATCCGGTTCCGTTCCTCGAGCGGGTGGTCTCGGAAGGAAAGGATGGGCCTGCCGTCGAGCCAGTTCATGGTGAGCAGCCGTCGCGTACTTAATTCATCGAAGACGCGCGGCACCGCAATCCTTTGGTCGTCACGGAAGATGTCGGCATAAAGGCGCATATGCGCCGCCTCGCGCCGATAGTCGAGCTCCTCACGCAGCCGCTCGCCGATTTCCGCGTGAATCTCTCGCGTATCGATCGCCCGGTCCATCCGGCGATGAATGGAAAAAATCATGCCGAGCTGCTTCAGATCCGCATCGACGGCCGACTGCATGTCCGGATATTGGAGCTTCACGGCAAGAGCCTCTCCATCGAGCGATGACGCCCGATGCACCTGGCCGAGCGACGCGGCAGCGGCCGCTTCCCTTTCGAATGAGCCGAAACGCTTTTCCCATCCGGGGCCAAGTTCCGCTCTCATGCGCCGCTTCACGAAGGGCCAGCCCATCGGCGGAGCGGAAGACTGAAGCTCGGAAAGTTCGGCTGCGAACTCCGCAGGCACAGCATCGGGAATGGTCGCAAGCATCTGCGCGACCTTCATGATCGGCCCTTTGAGGCCGCCAAGCGCCGCCTTCAGCTCGCGCGCCGTTTTCGCATCTGCCTGATCGAGGCCGAAAAGGCGCGTCGCGGCCGCCCGCGCGGCTATGCCGCCGACGCCGGCGCCGACCTGCGCATAACGCCGCACCCTGCGCCCGAGCCGGTTTGCCTCCCGGTCGCGTCCGTTTTCGCCGCTTGCCGGCGGCTCGTCGCTCATTCCATCGCCTCGAGTTCGGCGATGAAGTGGCGAATAAGCGACAGCCCCATGTCCCAGAAGGCGGGATCGCTCGCATCGAGACCGAAGGGAGCCAGCAATTCCTTGTGCCGCAGCGTGCCGCCCGCCGACAGCATCTCGAAATAGCGCTCGGCGAAACCTTCCTGAGAGTTTTCATAGACCGCGTAAAGCGAATTCACGAGGCAGTCGCCGAAGGCATATGCATAGACATAGAAAGGCGCATGGATGAAATGTGAGATGTAGCACCAGTAGGTCTCGTATCCCTCACCGAGATGGATGGCAGGCCCGAGGCTTTCTCCCTGGACGTCGAGCCAGATGCGTCCGATATCTTCGGAGGTCAGTTCACCCTCACGCCGCGCCATGTGGATGCGCCGCTCGAAAGTGTAGAACGCCGTCTGACGCACCACCGTGTTGATCATGTCCTCGACCTTCGAGGCGAGCATCGCCTTCCGCCGCGCTGCGTCCGGTGCCTGCGCAAGCAGCTTGCGGAAGGTCAGCATTTCGCCGAAGACGCTCGCGGTTTCCGCTAGCGTCAGCGGCGTATCGGCCATGAGCGCGCCCTGCTTCGCAGCGAGGACCTGATGCACGCCGTGGCCAAGCTCATGGGCAAGCGTCATCACGTCGCGTGTCTTGCC
This sequence comes from Alphaproteobacteria bacterium, assembly GCA_033838765.1. Taxonomy (GTDB): domain Bacteria; phylum Pseudomonadota; class Alphaproteobacteria; order Parvibaculales; family Parvibaculaceae; genus Parvibaculum. The sequence continues at coordinate 133 of JAJLKS010000478.1, read as the reverse complement.
CTGATAGTTGACGAGCACATAGGGGTGAGCGCTCGGCACAGTGGGATGCGCGAAGGCACCATTCGCCTTGCCGGGCCGGATCGGCGCATCGATCCATCCGCGCTCGAAAAATTGCCCGGCAATCTCCGCCATC
>JAJLKS010000477.1:0-7460 GCA_033838765.1 Alphaproteobacteria bacterium | reverse complement strand
ACACCATCGACATGGCCGCTGACCACATGTCAGCCAAGCTCGTCGCCCGCCTTGAGCGCGCGTTCGAGATTGATCCTCGTACCCTCGGCCCAGGTGCCGAGCGTCGTGCAGTCGAGCGACTCCTGCGACACGTCGACGGCGAACCAGTTGCCGTCCGCATCCCTGCCCTTTTCGACGACGGTCAGGCAGCAGCCCGCGCAGGCAATCGAAGCGCCGATGTCGATACTTTCGGGATCATAGGCCGTCGCAATCGAGAAGCGCGTATCGCCGCGTCTTTCGACAGCGCGCACACGGCCGACATCGGTGATGATTCCGGTAAACACGTTCAGCTGCTCCTCACGTAACTCGATACAAGATCCGGGCCGGCCCGCATCGTCTCGCGCAGGACGAATGACGGCGCGCCGTCGACATGCTTGATACCGAGACCGGAGATGGCGGGATATCCGTCGCCGCCGATCAGCTTTGCGGCCTGAAACCACTCGATACGGTCGACCAGCCTTCCGCGGATCAACGAGGCGGCGAGACGCGCACCGCCCTCGACAAGAACCCGCGTGATGCCGCGCGCGGCAATCCGTTCGAGCGCCGAGCGCATATCCATCAAGCCGTTTTCGCCCGGTTCCACCTCGATCAGGACGGCGCCGCATTCTTCGAATGCCTTGCGCCTTGCATTGTCGCCGCCCGGCAGGGTCAGTATCCAGAGCGGCGCCTTTTTCGCGTCCCGAACGAGCTTCGACGTCAGCGGCAGGCGCAGCCGCCCGTCGGCCACTATGCGGATCGGCGAACGCTCGCCAAGCCCCGGCAGCCGGCAGGTAAGTTCCGGGTCGTCGACGATGGCCGTTGCGCTGCCGACCATGATCGCATCATGGGTGGCCCGCAGCAGATGCCCGTGCGCCCGCGATGCCTCTCCCGTGATCCATTTGCTCTGGCCTTCATGCGTCGCAGTGCGGCCATCGAGCGAGCTGGCGATCTTGAGCGTCACCAATGGGCGGCGCTCCGACATAGTGAGAAAGAAGCCTTGATTGAGATATTGCGCGTCCGCCGCGCAGACATTCTCTACCACTTCGATACTGGCCTGCTGCAGCCGGGCAAAGCCGCGGCCCGCCACTTCCGGATTCGGGTCGGCAATCGCGCCGACGACGCGCGCGATACCGGCCTCGACAAGCGCCTGCGCGCAGGGGCCCGTCTTGCCGTGATGCGAGCAGGGTTCGAGGCTGACATAGGCAGTCGCGCCGCGCGCGAGATCGCCCGCATGCCTCAATGCCTCGGTTTCGGCATGGGGGCGGCCGCCAGCCTGCGTGAAGCCGCGCCCGACGACGCGGGGGCCCTCCGGCTCATCGCGCACGATCACGCAGCCGACCGCCGGATTGGGCGCGACAAGGCCGAGCCCGCGCCCGGCGAGCGCCAGCGCCATTTTCATGAACCGAGTATCGTAGGGCCGTGCTGTCATGGCCGCTCTTCATTCCTGCCGGCAGGCCCCTCATCTGGACCCGGACAGGTCTGAGGGGAGGCCTAGCGGTCGTCGTCTTCGTCGCGCAGGGACCCGACAGGCCCGCTCAGCTCGCCGAGAATATCCTCGAAATCCTTTGCCTCGCGGAAGTTCCGGTAAACCGACGCGAAACGGACATAAGCGACGGCATCGAGAGAACTCAGCCCCTCCATGACCAGCTTGCCGATCACCGAGGACGGGATTTCGCTCTCTCCCATACTCTCAAGCCGCCTTACGATGCCGCTCACCATACGCTCAATGCGCTCCTGCTCAACCGGGCGTTTGCGCATGGCAACTTGCACGGAACGCATGAGTTTGTCCCGGTCGAAGGGAACCCTGCGTCCGCTGGTCTTGATGATCGTCAGCTCGCGGAGCTGCACCCGCTCGAACGTGGTAAAGCGGCCGCCGCAAGCGGTGCAGAAGCGCCGCCGGCGGATGGCCGTATTGTCTTCGGTCGGACGCGAGTCCTTAACCTGCGTGTCTTCGTTACCGCAATATGGACAACGCATGCCCCTCAAGCCCCCTCGAATATCAGCCCTTCAGGACTGGTCGCTTACTTCGGACCGCCATAGATCGGGAAACGGCGGCAGAGCTCAATCACCCGTTCGCGCACCCCGGCTTCCACGCCGCCATTGTTTTCCTCGCCGTTCTTCGCGAGCCCGTCGAGCACTTCCGTGATGAGTTTTCCGACCAGGGCAAATTCGGCGGAACCGAAGCCGCGCGTCGTGCCCGCGGGTGTACCGAGACGCACGCCGGAGGTGACCATCGGCTTCTCGGGATCGAAGGGAATGCCGTTCTTGTTGCAGGTGATATGCGCCCGCTCGAGCGCTGCTTCCGCCACCTTGCCTGTGAGCTTCTTCGGACGCAGATCGACCAGCATCAGATGCGTGTCCGTTCCGCCCGATACGATCGCGGCGCCGCCATCGACAAGCGTCGAGGCCAGCGTGCGCGCATTGTCGACGACCGACTTCGCATAGGCCTTGAATTCCGGACGGAGCGCCTCGCCGAATGCGACGGCCTTGCCCGCGATGACATGCATGAGCGGGCCGCCCTGAATGCCCGGGAAGATGGCCGAATTGATCTTCTTGCCGATCTCTTCGTTGTTCGAAAGGATCATGCCGCCGCGCGGGCCGCGCAGCGTCTTGTGCGTGGTCGTCGTGACGATATCGGCATAGGGCAACGGGCTCGGATGCGCACCGCCAGCGACGAGGCCGGCGAAGTGCGCCATGTCCACCATCAGAAGTGCGCCGACGCTGTCCGCAATTTCGCGGAATGCCTTGAAGTCGATCACGCGCGGATAGGCCGAACCGCCCGCAATGATCATCTTCGGCTTATGCTCCCTCGCAAGGCTGGCAACCTCATCCATATCGATGAGATGATCCTGCTGGCGGACGCCATACTGGACCGCATTGAACCACTTGCCCGACTGGTTCGGCGCCGCGCCATGCGTCAGATGCCCGCCTGCGGCAAGGCTCATGCCCATGATGGTATCGCCCGGCTTCAGAAGCGCCATCATGACGCCCTGGTTTGCCTGCGAGCCGGAATTGGGCTGCACATTGGCGAAAGAGCATCCAAAGAGCTTCTTCGCCCGCTCGATCGCAAGATTTTCCGCAATATCGACGAACTCGCAGCCGCCGTAATAGCGCTTGCCGGGATAACCTTCGGCATATTTGTTCGTCATGATCGAGCCCTGCGCCTCCAGAACGGCACGGGACACGATGTTTTCGGAAGCAATCAGCTCGATTTCATTCTGCTGGCGCCCGAGTTCCTTCTCGATCGCAGCCAGGATTTCCGGGTCGCTTTTCGCAAGCCCGTCCGTGAAAAAGCCGGCAAAACTGCCCTGCCCGGCGGCGGCATCGGTTAACGACATAAACCTACCTTTTCGTTGCTGTTCGCACGCTCCGGGGCCGCAAGCCAGCCTGTCGCGTAACTGCGCGCGCCAAGCCCTGCGATGCCCCGTTCGAAGGCGGCTTGATACCACATCTCGTCAGCCATCGCCAATTCGCCACAAATCGTCGCGCCCGGCCCCGGCACGGAGGGCTTAGGGGTCTCCGGGCGAGGTAGCGACAGCACAAACACGCCGGGGCAATCTATTCTAGGTGAATCTGATGTAAGCATGGAAAGAAACCGGAAGTTTACTTGGCGGATCGAGCCGATCATCTTTTTAATTATCCGGGAATTAATTGATTCACCTTGGTTCCAAATGGTTTAGACATGCAACCATCTGGACGATAATCTTGATATTGATCTATGGAGGCGCTATACCGCGCTGGAAATTTCTGTTCGGGACCCCGCAACGCGGCTGTTCCACCCTCGGTCAGGCATGACGTCGCAATGAACGACACCAAATCTTCGGCTCCCACGGATTCCACAGAAATATTGAGGCTGGCGACCGAGATCGTTGCTGCCTATGTCAGCAACAATGCCATGGCGGCCAGCGATCTTCCGGGGATGATCCGGACCGTCCATTCGACGCTTGCAGGCCTCGACCAGGCGCCCGGCGCCCGCGACTCCGAACTCGTGCCCGCCGTTCCGGTCAAGAAATCGGTCACCGCCGACTACATCATCTGCCTCGAAGACGGCAAGAAGCTGAAGATGCTCAAGCGCTACCTGCGCTCGCAATACGGCCTGACGCCCGAGGAATACCGCGCGCGCTGGAGCCTGCCGCACGATTACCCGATGGTTGCGCCCAACTACGCGGCGCAGCGCTCGAAGCTTGCAAAGCAGATCGGCCTTGGCCGCGTTGCAGCCGAGCCCGCGAAGACGCGCAAGAAGAAGTAACCGGATCAGACGATAATACCGCCCTTGCCGGACCCCGGGCCTGAGGACGACGCCGTAACCGGCTTCGGCTCGCTGTCCCCTTCTCCCCTCTTCTCCAGCACATAGCGCAGCTTGCGAACCGCGAGATTCTCAAGCTCGGTCTGCGCGGCGCTCGATGGCCCGACGATCGATACTTCAATCGCGGTTTCGACGTCGACCGCCGTCACCTTCATGCTGGCGCCAACGGGAATGAATTCGAATATGACTTCGCGGCCACCGCGGTCCACCGGCGGCTGCTTGCCCCTATGACGGGAGTCAGGCGGCACGCCTGATCTTGCGGCGCGTCCAGACCTGGTCGAGCGCCGTCACAAGATCGCGCATCATGTCGTCGGTGTGAACCGGACAAGGCGTGAAGCGCAGCCTCTCCGTGCCACGCGGCACGGTCGGATAATTGATCGGCTGGACATAAATGCCGTAGTCGTTGAGCAGCTCGTCGCTGACCTGCTTGCAGACAACCGGATCACCGACCATGACCGGCACGATATGGCTCTCGCACCACATGACCGGGAGACCGGCATCCGCCATCATCTGACGCAGCGTTGCCGCACGCTCCTGATGACGCTCGCGCTCCGCCGAGCTTGTCTTGAGGTGGCGGACGGCAGCCAGCACACCGGCGACAAGCACCGGCGACAGCGAGGTGGAGAAAATGAAGCCCGGCGCATAGGAGCGCACGACATCCACGAGATCGGCCGAGGCCGCAATATAGCCGCCCATGACGCCGAAGCCCTTGGCAAGCGTTCCCTCGATGATATCGACCTTGTCGAGCACGCCATCGCGCTCGGCAATGCCACCGCCGCGCGGGCCGTAAAGACCGACCGCATGGACTTCATCGAGATAGGTCAGCGCACCGTATTTGCGCGCGAGGTCGCAGATCGCACCGATGGGCGCAATGTCGCCATCCATCGAATAGACGGATTCGAAGGCTACGATCTTCGGCTGATCGGGATCGATGGCGCTCAGCAACTCTTCGAGATGCGCAAGGTCGTTATGCTTCCACAGGCGCTTCGGGCCGCCGCCGCGCCGGATGCCTTCGATCATGGATGCGTGGTTCATCTCGTCCGAAATGATCACGCAATCGCCGAGGATGCGCGCCAGCGTCGACAGCGTCGCGTCATTTGCGGCATAGCCGGACGTGAAGAGGAGCGCGGCCTCCTTGCCATGGAGATCGGCAATCTCGCGCTCAAGTTCGACATGGTAATGAGTCGTGCCGGAAATATTGCGCGTGCCGCCGGAGCCTGCGCCCACCGTGTCTATGGCTTCATGCATGGCCTCCAGAACCGCGGGATGCTGGCCCATGCCGAGATAATCGTTGGAGCACCAGACGACGATGTCCCTCGTGCCCTCGGGAGTGTGAAAGGTCGCGCGCGGAAACGATCCTCGATGACGCACGATATCGGCGAACACGCGATAGCGCCCCTCATCCTTGACCGCGCGAAGCGCCTCGCTGAGTTTCCGCTCGTAGTCCATGTCGTTCCTGTCCTGCGAACCGGTTTGACCGGCTTTTCTTTGATTCTAGCACACCTTAGCTTGCATCCACAGCCTCGCCAGCCGCGAATTGTCGCAGAATAGACATGGGATATAGAAAGGCCGCGCGCTAGGCCCAGAGGCCTTTTTCAGTGAGAACCGTTCGCAGGAGCGCAGGTTCATCGGTCATGATGCCGTCGACTCCGAGATCGGCGAGGCGGCGCATTTCCGCCTCGTCGTCGATCGTCCAGACATGCACCTGCAGCCCCAGTTCATGCGCCCTTGCAACGAGCCGCTCGTCGACCAGCGTGATCCCGTATTGCGCAAGCGGTATCTGCGCGCAGCCCTCGACAAACCCGCCGAACAGGAAACCTGCCGGACCGGCCCAGCTTGAAAACCGCAGACGCCCGGTCGAAAGCGGCCCCATGCCCGTGCAGAGCCGCGGGCCCAGCGCATCCCGGATACCCGCCGTGCGGCGCCCTGAAAACGAGTTCACACACACCCTCTCCACCGCACCGGCATCCTTCAGAAGCCTGATGAGTGGCTCCGCCGCATTGTCGCGCTTCGGATCGATGTTGATACGAAGCTCCGGCCATGCGGAAAGAAGCTCCGCCATGAGCGGGATCGGCTCCGTTCCCGCAATCCGCGCCTTCTTCACATCTGCATAGTCCATCTCCGCAATGCAGCCCGTGCTGTCGGTCACTCGGTCGAGATGGTCGTCGTGAAAGGCGAGCAGCACACCGTCGCGCGTCGCATGAACATCGGTTTCGATGTAGCGGTAACCGAGATCGACCGCGCCCTGAAAGGCCGGCATCGAATTCTCCGGCCATGCGCCGGCGCCGCCGCGATGGGCAAAGGCCAGCAGCCCGTCATGTTCGAGATAGGAAAACTTCGCCGGACGCATGAGAACTGACCGTTGAATGAGTTGCCTAGTTGCTGAGGGCGCTCGTGTTCACGCCGCCATCGCGAGCATACACATCGTCGCGGAATTGCACGACACCATCCGTATCGACCCAGGCGGTCAGATAAACCAGATAGATGGGAACCGCCGACGCAAGATAGACATTGCGGAAATGGCCGGACGCCACCGACGACTGAACGCTCGCCGCATCCCATTCCGGGCTGTCGCCCTGCATGATCCAGGAAACGAGACCGGCAACATTCTGTACCCGGACGCAACCCGAGCTGAAATTCCGCTCCTGCCGCCCGAACAATGTCTGTGTCGGCGTATCGTGCAGGAAGATTGCATCATTATTCGGGAAGTTGATCTTCAGCGATCCGAGCGAGTTCCACGGACCCGGGTCCTGCCGCAGATAATAGGCCTCGTTGATGCGCGGATTCGACCAGTCGATCTTTGCCGGATCGAGCTCGCGTATATTGTCGGCCCAGCCCTGCATAACGCGAATGCCCTGACGGCGCAGATAGTCCGGGTTGGCGCGGATCTTCGGCAGCATGTCCGCCATCGCGATGGACTTGGGCACATACCAGTAGGGATTGAAGGTGATCGATGTGACCTTGCTGGTTATTTCCGGTGTCTGCCGTGCCTGCGTGCCGACAATCACGCGCTCATGAAACTCGACCCGGCCATTGTTGACCGCTTCGACTTCCTGCCCGGCGATATTGACGAAGATATAGCGCCCATCGAGTTTTGGGGCCAATGCCTCGATGCGGCGCTGGTTGAGCTCGAGCT